>JAEZEN010000260.1 GCA_023433185.1 Pseudomonadota bacterium
TGCCGGCGCCGGGCGCCGCCCCGCCGCCGGCGGCGAGTACGAGCAAGGCGCCGCCGATGGTCAGCGCATAGGCCGCCAGAACCACCGGGAGCAGCGACAGTGCGGCCCGCAAGGCATGGGCGCCCGCGGCGGCAAGCAGCGCATTGGTCGGCCCCGGCAGGATCAGGAGCCCGGCGGCCGCCAGTGCCAGGGCTGCCGGCTCGGACATGGCTCGCAGCCGTGCCGGCTCGCGGTTTGCCTAGTAGCCCCGCCCGCCCTTGAGGAACTCCAACTCCTCGGGCGTCGATTCGCGGCCGAGCATCTCGTTCCGGTGCGGGAAGCGGCCGAACTTCCGGACGATGTCGCGGTGCTTGGTGGCGTAGTCGGTGACCTCGCGCTTTTCGGCCTTCCAGGCCTCGGGCGCCTCGACCGCCATCCTGGCAAAGAGCATCACCGAGAGGTCCTGGTCGGCGATGTCCTCGCTGTGCTCGAAGGGCAGGCAGACGAAGTCCTGCTCGTGGAGCCAGAACCGCTCGAGGCCGCCGGCCAGGAGCTTCCGGGCGATGGCGCGGGCCTTGTCGTCATAGGCGAAGGCCTCGCTGCTGGTGCGGAAGATGTTGCGGGGGAACTGGTCGAGAAGCACGATGAGGCCGACTTGCTCCTCGCGGCCGAGGGCGTCGAGGTCCCAGTCGATCGCAGCGGCCCGGGGGAGATACGCGCCGTAGGTCTCCCGGATGTGCGCGTCGGTGTCGTCCGACTGGAGGAACCAGATCGCCGCCTTGTCCGGGTTCTGGTCGGTCGGCGACGCGAGATCGCCGAACCAGTAGCGGTGGATGTCGCGAAGGACGGGGGTGAGGGCGATCTGTTCGGGTGACGGCACGGGAGGCTCCGGGGCTGGTGTCGCTGCTGTCCTCTTTCTATGGCAACCGCCGGCAGGCTCAAGGGCGGGGGGCCTCAGGCGGCACGGGCCGCGCCCTCCGCGATGAGGCGCTCGAAGGTGTCGTGGTCGGGCACCGCGAAGGTGCCCCCGGCGAGCGCCTCGTTGAGGTTGGCGGCAAGACGGCGCGTCATGCCGCGGGCGACCGGCAGGTGCCCGGAGATGATGGCGCCGGGGTCGAGGCGCTCGATGTTGCGGAGCAGACCGCCGAAGGTTCGGGCATCGGCGGAGGCGAGCCACGGGGCGTCGATGGCGGCCCAGCGCAGCATCCCGTCGCGGAGCGCGCCGGCATCGACATCGGCGGCCTCCGCCGCCGGCGCCTCCATCAGCGCGCCGAAGGCGTCGGCGCTGAAGAGCACGCGGGTGCGGGTGTCGAAGAAGCCGGTCGTCTCCGGCGCGTCGTAGTAGGGCGGCTTGAGCGGCACCAGCCGTCGGTCGCCGAGGTCGAGATCGACACCCGGCTGGAGGAGGGTGACGCGCGACGTGTCATGGCCGAGCAGGCCCATCTTGGCCATGCCGAGGAAGTTGGTCACCACCTCGGCCTTCGGCGCCAGTTCGAGCACCGCCGCGAGATTGCCGAGGTGGTCGGCATCCATGTGGCTCATCCAGACGTAGCGGAGGTCGGCGGGGTCGATCGCGCGGCCGAGCGCGGCGAGGAACGGCTCGCGGAGGGCGGCGGGGCCGGTATCGACGAGCACCGGGGCCTCGGCATGAATGACGAAGGCGTTGACGGGAAGCAGGCCGAGGTCGCCCACGGGCACGACGGTCGACAGGGCCGTGGTGTCGGCGGCGACGCGGGCGGTATCGAAGACGGGGGCATGCATCGGGATCTCCATGGCCCGGGCGGGCGGGCGAATTCGGTGAACACTATTGTTCACATACGCAACGTCCTACAGCTCGATGCGGGGGTTGTCTGTGATTTCGATCACATCTATGTTCACTCAAATGAAGGGGCGCACCTACCGTATGACCCGGAGGGCCGAGACGCGCGACGCGACGCGGGATCGCATCGTCGCGGCGGCGGTGGCGCTGCATGAGGAACTGGGACCGCGGGCGACGACCGTCAGCGCCATAGCCGAGCGCGCCGGGGTCCAGCGGCTGACGGTCTACCGGCACTTCCCGGACGACGAGGCGATGTTCGCGGCCTGCTCATCGGCCTGGGCGGAGCGCCACCCGCTGCCGGACATCGCCGACGTGGCGGGCTCCGGCCGACAGGCATGCCGGGCAGGGCTCGCCCGCCTCTACGGCTACTACCGGGAGAACGCCGGCATGCTGGCGAGCGTGACGCGCGACGCTGCGGTGACGCCGGCGCTCGCCGCGCCGCTTGCCCAGGGTGCGGCGGAGATCGCGGTTTATCTCGAAGGTCTGATCGCGCGGCTGAGCCCGCCCCTGTCCCGTGCCGCCTTCGCGCGCGCGACGCTCGTCCACGCGGTACGGTTCGAGACCTGGCAGTCTCTGGAGGCCGGCGGCCTCGACGATGACGCCAAGGCCGACCTCGTCATGGCCTGGCTGGACTAACCGGCGACCGCCACCCGCGCGCCGTGGCGGCGGACGGCCTCGCCGAGCAGAAAGGCGCCGACGCCAAGCGCCATGAACACCGGGATCATGATCATCGCCGAGGCGAGGCCGGCATAATCGGCGATGGCGCCGAGCAGCGGCGGCCCCAGCATGATCGCGAGCCCCGAGGCGATCAGGATCCGCGCCGAGCCGCGCTGGGCGGCCGGGCCCGCCGCGGTCATCGCGAAGGACAGCGCCAGCGGGAAGAGGAGAGCCACGCCGAGGCCGAGCACGAACAGCCCGCCAACGGCGACGATCGGCTCCGCGCTGCCGCGATAGGCGGCGAAGCCGACGAAGACGGTTGCCGCGGCCGCAAAGAACAGGCGGCGGATCGGGAACAGCCGGAACAAGGCGGCGCCGCCGACCCGGCCGACCAGCATGCCGGCGAAAACCGCCGTTGCGGCCATGGCGGCTGCGCTCGGCTCGAGCCCGACGACCTGCTCGAGATAGGCCGGGGCCCAGAGGATGGCCGCGAACTCCACCGCGACCCCGAGGCCGAGGACGGCCCAGTAGCACCAGTAGGCGAAAGGCAGGCGCCCGCCGTCACCGGCCGTGCGGGCACTGCCGCCTTCAGGGATCGGCAGGCGCCGGAACGAGGCGAGGGTGACGAGGCCCGCGGCGACGCCGGCGAGCACCGCCATCCGCCAGCCGGAACCGAGCCAGACCGCCATGCCGGTGACGATCGGCGCCGCCGTCCCGAACAGGCAGGCCATCGCGTTGGACTCGGCGATCGCCACGTCGCGGCGTTGGCCCTCGAAATCGGCGATGACGGCCTGCACGATCACCGGGATCAGCGCGCCGATCAGACCGAACAGGAAGCAGGCGCCGAGGCTCACCGCGACCACCGGCGCCAGCGTCAGAGCCACCATCGCAGCGGCGGAACCGACGGTCGCGGCGACCAGCGTCCGCCGCCGCCCGAGGACGCGGATCGCGCGCTCGCCGAAGAAGCCGACCACCATGACGCCGGCGGCGATGGCGCTGGTATGGAGGCTGACGTCCCGATAGGTGAGCCCGAGCTCCTCGCGGAGGAAGGGCAGGATGTTGCCCTGGAGGCTGACGATGAAGGCGTAGTAGCCGAGGAGAAGATAGGCATACCAAGTGACCGCGTCGCGCCCCGAGGGACGCACGGCAACAGCCGAGGCGACGGACATGAAGGGACCGGCAGGCAGGAGGAGCGGGTGAGTTGAACCGATCTTACGGCGGCGGCAGAGGATTCGACAAGGGTTCTGTTGCGCTGCAGCAGATCACATTTCGTGTCGGCGCTGAAATCGCGCCCGACGACGCATAGACGCTTCCTGCGGCGGGAAAGGACAGGATCGTCGCGGCAGTCAACCCCGACCTCCGGCATCGTCCACGGGACCGGCGCTCGTCGCCGCCGTGGCTGTCACGGCCTCCGGTTTCTCTTCCTTGCCTTCGGGGAGGATGATGGCCACCACGAGGGCAAAGAAATTGATACCCACGGTCAGGGTTTCGTAGGCCGAACCGACCTGCAGCGAGAACTCCGAGGCGAGCGAGATACGTCCGCCGAAACTCATCTCGCCCTTCATCAGATCGAATATCACATCGCCATAGATCATGGTGGTGAAGTGATAGGTGAATGGCGACGTGATGATAGGCACCTGCGCAGCGAAAAGGCACGTCGTCAGGATGTTGGCCCATCGCCGTCCGATGAACAGACCGATTCCGGAAGCAGCGAACAATGCGGAAAGCGCGCCAAAGATCACGGCGACTGAGACTTGCGCAAGCGAAAGCGCGGCTACGGCAGCGTATAGCAGCATTGCCGCGGCGACGATTTGATAGGCCGCCACGACCTTGTAGACGATCGAGCGCGCCACGGCTTCCCCCCGATACCCACCGGCGCCGAGCGTAGCGAGCGCGTTCGCTTTCAGCAATAGGCAGTAATTCGCGCGGCGCACGACTTTGGCGATCCTCGGCACGCCTGCGGAGCGCGGCAGGCCCGGCCGGCATTAGGCAATCCCCGCTTCAAGCACCTACATTGGGGCCATGCAATCCTTCGCGTCCCTTCTCGACCGGCTCGTCCTCACCCCGCAGCGCAACGTCAAGCTGCGGCTGCTGGTCGACTATTTCCGCGCGACGCCCGACCCCGACCGCGGTTACGCACTCGCGGCGCTGACCGGCGATCTCGCCATCCCGAGCGTCAAGCCGGCGATGCTGCGGGCGCTCGTGGCGGAGCGTCTCGACGAGGTGCTTTTCGCCTATTCCTACGACTATGTCGGCGACCTCGCCGAGACGATTTCGCTGGTCTGGCAGCCCGGCGTCCGGCGCACGGGGGCCGCCAGCGATCTTCTCGCGGAGGCGGGCACCGACCCCCTCCCGGCCTCTCAAGAC
>JAEZEN010000212.1 GCA_023433185.1 Pseudomonadota bacterium
GCACGCCCCAGAAGCAGCCGCCGGCGAGTACGGCGGTGGCGCGCGCCGGCTCGTCGGCCGCATCGAGCGCCGGCGGCGGGATGGCGACGGGCTCCTCGGCCGCGCCGACCCGCCGCGTTTCCACGACAAGGACGACGAGGACGAGGGCGGCCAGCCCGGCGAGGACCAGGGGCAGGATTCGGTCGGGTCGGAGGCGGGGATGGGCCATGGCGGTCCCTCGTGACGGTCGGGATTCAAGCGTCGGCGCGCGGCACGAAGTCGAGCGCGGCGCCGTTCATGCAATAGCGCAGCCCGATCGGCGGCGGGCCGTCCGGGAAGACATGGCCGAGATGCGCCTCGCAGCGGGCGCAGGAATTGGCGGTCCGCACCATGCCGTAGCTGCGGTCGACGATATCGACGACGTTGGGTGCGATCGGTTGCCAGAAGCTCGGCCAGCCCGTGCCGGATTCGAACTTCGTGTCGGAGGAGAAGAGCGCGGTCCCGCAGCAGACGCAGCGGTAGAGCCCTGGCGGGTCACCTCGAAAGCGAGCGGCGAGAGCCGGGCGCGCCACGCCGCCTCGCTCTTCACGACCTTGGCGACGGTCTCCAGGCCGAGGCTCCGCCCCGCCGCATCGAAGGCGACGATCTCGACGCCGCCCGGGGTGCCGAGATGCGGCGTCGCCGCCCGCTCCCCGAGGCGGGGGAGGAGTGCGATGCCGGCGAGCAGCGCGCCGGCGCCGGCGGTGAAGAGGAGCAGGCGCCGCGTCGTCCCGCCGACGTCATCCTGATGGCTCATCCGGCATCTCCCGCAACGATATGTGCCAGGGGGTTCGTCGCAGCACCGGCGACGTTACGCCCGGCGTGGCCCGATCGCATGCACGTTTTGGTGAGGAGCGGGGCGCAGGGGGCGGTCCGCCGAGGATCGCGCGCGGTCCCGCTGCGCCGATCGACGCGTGGTCCGGGTTCTGTCGGGATCACCGTGGCGAGGGCATCGGCAGGGGAAGTGGTGCCAGGGGGACTCGAAGCACGGGGAACTGGGATTGGATCCAGGTTCGCAAAGAAGGGTGTCGGGTGCACGGTGAGGATCAACGTTGCAGGCTTGACCCGTGATCGACATCGACGACGGCGCCTCCCGCCAGCCAACCGAGATCGGCGGGCGACAGCGCTATGTTGAGCGCCTGAAGGCTGTCCTCCAGTTCGTGAAGAGTGCGCGGGCCGATCAGCGGAATCGACGGGAAGGGTTGCGCAAGAACGTAGGCGAGGGCGACGTGGATCGGGCTCTTGCCGAGCCGTCCCGCCAACTCGATGGCGCGGTCGCGGCGTGCGAAATTCTTCTCCGAATACCAGACGCGCACCAGTTCATCGTCGTCTCGCTTGTCCCGCCCGGCGCGTTCAGTGAAAAAGCCGCGTCCCTGGCTCGACCACGCGAAATTCGGCATCTGCCTGGAGGTCAGCCAAGCTTTCCATGCCTCATCGGAGGCGGGAATGCAGCCCGGCCAGATCGGTGTCAGCATCTCCGCCAGGGAAAAGTTGTTGGAGAGGACGCCGGGCCGCTGCTTGTCGTTCCGGTCGGCGTAGGCGATCGCCTCGTCCATGCGTTCCCTGGTCCAGTTCGATCCGCCGAACGGTCCTCGAATGCGGCCGGACTTGACCTCCATGTCCATCGCGTCGACGAATTCGCCGACCGGCACATCGAGATTGTCGCGGTGCATGAAGTAGACATCGACGTGATCGGTCTGCAGCCGCTCGAGGGTCTGCGTGAGCTGCTTGCCGATCACGTCGGGATAGCAGAGCGGCGAGTGTGCGCCCTTGCCGATGATGATCGCTTGTTCACGCACGCCGCGGTTGCGCAGCCATTCGCCGAGCAGCGTCTCGGTATAGCCGCCGCCGTAGATGTGGGCCGTGTCGAAGAGGTTGCCGCCCGCCTCGAAGAAGGCGTCAAGCAGGATCGAGCCGGAGGAGAAGGTACGGAAATCCTCGAAGCCGAGCGCGACGACCGAGGCAGGTTTCGGCAGTCCAAGGATAGCGCGCTTGGCGATGGTCCGGCCATTCGGCCCGAGCGGCCTGCCGGAGATCGTGTTGACGCGGCGCGTCGCCTTCTCGATCTCGTATTCGAGGCCGATCGCGGCGCGCCATTTGTCGAGCACGCTGAGATTGCGGAGGCTGTCGGCCCAGTCCATGCCCGGCCACGCGAACTCTTGCCTTCCCGCCCGGATGGCTTCGCCGGCGGCATCGACCTCGAAGGAATAGAGGTGGCGCGATTCGTTGACGCTGATCGTTTCGCGTTTCCCGGCGCTGTCGACGACGTCGATGCGGCCCGGCCCGGCATCGCGGTTGCCGCCCGCGAACCAGAAGTCGGGCGCCTCGATGCGCCCCTTGGTGCCGAAGATGCGCAGCATATTGTCCTGCTCGAGCGAGATGCTGCAGGAGACTTCGGCGATGATGCCGCCTGGGAAATGCAGGAGCGCCGAGGCCCATTCGTCGACCCCTGACTGGCCGAGATGTGCCACGCCGACGACCTTGTCCGGCTCGGCGACGGGTCTGCCGGCGGCCGCGCCGGCGATGAGGCGGACCATCGAGACGGGGTAGCCGCCGACGTCCAATATTCCGCCGCCGGCGAGGTCGTTGGCGTAGAGTCGGTGCTCCGGCATGAAGCCCGGCATGGCGAAGCCGAAGCTCGACTTGATCATGCGGACATCGCCAATGACGCCGGATTTCACAAGTTCGACCAGTTTCAGCGTCTGCGGATGCAGCCGATACATGTAGGCTTCGCCGAGAAAGGTGCCGGCCTTGCGCGCCGCATTGATCATGGCGTCGGCCTCGAAGGCGGTGAGCCCCATCGGCTTTTCGCAGAGCACGTGCTTGCCGGCTTGCGCCGCCTTGATCGACCATTCGGCGTGGTAGGGATGGGGCAGCGCGATGTAGACCGCGTCGATGTCCGGGTCCGCGAGCAGGGGGTCGTAGCCAGAAATAACGCGCGCGGCGGGAAACGTCTCGGCAAGGCCGGCCCTACCGGGGTCGCGGGTGGCGATCGCGGCAAGCGTCCCGGTCCGCGAGCCGGCCACCCCTCCAGCAAGGGCCTTGGCGACCCCGCCTGGCCCGAGAATGCCCCAGCGGATTTTGTCGGGCAAAAAACTCATTTCAGCCTCCCAAGGCCTATGGGTCGACATCAGCCACGTCTTCGCGGCCAACGGGTCGGAACCGGGCAGGTCGACGACCATCTCTGGCTCGCCAGCTTCACGCACAGTGATCTCGGCCACTTGGAAGGCGAGATCTGCAGACTGGAGCCGATTGCCAACCCATTCGGAGCAAAGGTGTTACCTATGTCTCCGGAATAAACCGTCAGCCATGTATCCGGAAGGGACCAGGAGGAGATGGTGCCCAGGGGCGGAATCGAACCACCGACACGCGGATTTTCAGTCCGCTGCTCTACCAACTGAGCTACCTGGGCGCCGGTCGGCGGGGCCACGGAAATCCCTGAAGCCTGCCTCAAGGCGAGCGGTTTATAGGAAACGGCACTGGTGGTGTCCAGCCCGCCTTTGCGCTTTTCGTGGCGGTGAACCTGCCGGCGGCGCGGCTGCCGGGAGACCTGCGCGTCGCCGGGCCCGTGCGGTCTCAGGCCGGGTCGTCGTCGGCGGGCGGCTCGTTCGACCCCGGGATCGCATAGGCGCCCGAGAGCCAGCGGTTGAGGTCGATATCGGCGCAGCGCACCGAGCAGAACGGGTAGGTGGCGCGGGCCGCGGGCTTGCTGCAGATCGGGCTGCTCCGGGCGGGGGGGAAGGGGCCCACCTTGTCGTCCCCCGGACCGGGTGGACGGGCCATCCGCCTCAGCCCCGCGACAGCCAGCTGAAATGGACCGGGAACCCCTCGCCCTGGAGGAGGCCCACGGTCTCGTAGAGGGGCAGGCCGACGACGTTGGTGTAGGAGCCGACGAGGCGCACGACGAAGCCGCCGGCGAGGCCCTGGATGGCATAGCCGCCGGCCTTCCCCTGCCATTCGCCCGAGGCGAGGTAGCTGTCGATGTCCTCGCGCGTCAGGCGCTTGAAGCGCACCCGCGTCTCGACGAGGCGCTGGCGGAGCTGGCCCTTGAGCGTGACCAGCGTCACCCCGGAATAGACGCGGTGCGAACGCCCCGAGAGGAGGCGCAGGCATGCGGCCGCCTCCTCGATCAGTTCCGCCTTGGGCAGGCAGCGCCGTCCGACGCCGACGACGGTGTCGGCAGCGATGATCAGGCCTCCGTCGAGGTCCGCATCGGCGCGGGCGAGCGTCATCGCCGCCTCCGCCTTCTCGCGCGCGAGCCGCTTGGCGAGGTTCCGCGGCAGCTCGTTCCTCTTGGGCGATTCGTCGATCGTGACGGGAAGCAGATGGTCCGGCTCGATGCCGACCTGATTGAGCAGGTCGACCCGCCGCGGCGATCCGGATGCAAGCACCAGTTTCAGGCGTCCAGCCATGATCCCATCCCCCTTCCCGGGGCCGTCCGGGACGGCGCCGGGAGACCCTACTTGAACCGGTAGGTGATGCGACCCTTGGTCAGGTCGTACGGCGTCATCTCGACGAGCACCTTGTCGCCGGCCAGCACGCGGATGCGGTTCTTGCGCATGCGGCCGGCCGTATGGGCGATGATCTCGTGATCGTTCTCGAGCTTCACGCGGAAAGTGGCGTTGGGCAGGAGTTCGGTGACGACAC
>JAEZEN010000307.1 GCA_023433185.1 Pseudomonadota bacterium
GCCCCCAGGGGCCCGAGGGCTTCTTCACGGGCCTCGCGGCAGCCTGCGCGGCGCTGGTTGCCGCCGAGGCGGAGCTCACCGAAATGGATCGCCTGGTCGGCGACGGCGACATCGGCCATTCGCTTGCCGGCGGCGCACGCGCCGTGCTCGCCCGCATCGACGACTGGCGCGGGCAGCCGCTCGATGCGGTCCTCCGCGACCTGGGACTGACGATCCGGCGGAGCGTCGGGGGCACATCGGGACCGCTCTATGCCGCCTTCGCCGTCGCGGCCGGCCATGAACTGCGGTCCGGACGGGCGGATGCCGCCGCGCTCCGGCGGGCCTTCGAGGCGGGGACCGGCGCCATCACCCGCCTCGGCGGGGCGACCGCGGGGGATTGCACCATGGTCGACGCCCTCCTCCCGGCGATGGTCGCGCTCGACGCGACGGCCGGGGCCGAGATCGGCGCCCTGCTCGAGGCGGGAGCGGCCGCCGCCCGCGCGGGGGCAATGGAGACGGCCGCAATGGCGTCGCGGCGCGGCCGGTCGAGCTATATCGGCGCCCGCGCCGTCGGACATCCCGATCCGGGCGCCGTGGCGGTGGCCATTGTGATGGAGGCGCTCGCCCAACGCTGACGCCGACCTCCGGAGCGCCGTCGGCTCTGCGGGGTGGAACGGCGGCCGGCATGTGCCGGTCGCCGGGAGAGATGCAGGGGTGGCCCTGTTCCGGCACCCGCCGCGCCACGGCAGGGACCGGCCGCGCAAGGATCAGCCGCCAGCTTGGCCCTGCGACGGAACGGGAGCGTCCCGTTCCAGCAGCCCTTCCGACTTCAGGTCGTCCCAGAGTGCGGCGGGGATGGCGGTCGTCATCAGCTTGGCGTTCGCGATGACCTCATCCGGGCGCACGGCGCCGGGGATGATCGCCGCGATCCTGTCGTGGCCCAGCGGGAACTGGATGGCCGCGGCGGCGATCGGCACGTCGTGGCGGCGGCACACCTCCTCGATCCGCGCCACCCGGGCCATGATCTCGGGCGGCGCGGGCTTGTAATTGTACTTCGCCCCCTCGACGGCGCCGGTCGCGAGGATGCCGGAATTGAACGGCCCACCGAGCAGGAACGAGAAGCCCTTGCGTTCCGCCAGCGGGAAGAGGTCGGCTAGGCCGTCCTGCTCGAGGAGGGTGTAGCGGCCGGCGAGAAGGATGCAGTCGAAATCGCCGGCGGTCGCGAAGCGGAACGAGGCTTCGACCTCGTTGACACCGACGCCGATCGCCTTGATCTGGCCTGCCGAACGCAGTTCGTCGAGGGCCTTGTACGCCCCGTCCATCGCCTCGCCGAAGCGCTTCTCGAAAGCCTCGGGCGAGCCGTGCGTCCAGATGTCGACATCGTGGATGAAGACGATATCGATCTGGTTCATGCCGAGCCGCAGATAGCTGTGCTCGAGCGAGCGCATGCAGCCATCGTAGCTGTAGTCGAACCGTGCCGCGAAGTTCAGGCCGCCATGGAACAGGCCGCGATCGATGCTGTCCTCGGGCGCCGGCGTGAGGACGCGGCCGATCTTGGTGGCGAGCACCAGATCCTCGCGGGGCTTGTTGCGGAGCACATGGCCGAAGCGGTGCTCCGACAGGCCGTGGCCGTAATAGGGCGAGGTGTCGAAGACACGGATGCCCGCATCGTAGGCCGCCTCGATGGTCGCGAGCGCCCGCTCCTCGGGAATCTTCTCGAAGAAGTCGCCGAGCGGCGCCCCGCCGAAGCCGAGGACCGTCACCTCGGGGCCGTTCCGTCCGATCCTGCGCTTCTTGAATGCGCTCATGTCGCTGAGTCTCCCTTGATGCGAAATCCGTGCACCCGGCCCTAAGGTCCGATCGCCGTCAGCGCAAGACCCGACGTTCCCGGAAGCAGGATGGTACGGTACGCATCAAGGACCGTGATGAAGAGGAGCCGCTGCTAACGCCCTGGACGAACGACGCCAAGCCGACCAGGACGAGGCCGTTCTCCAACCAGGCGAGGTGCAGGGCGCCAAGACCGACCCGACGATCCGACCACGGATTCGGCGGCGGCGCGTGATTGCCGGAGCGCCCCCCTCCCCTCGGTCAACCCTGCGCGGAAGCACGCGCGATCTACGCCACGACCGGGCGGTCCGCCGTGCGCAGCCGGCTGAAATTCGCCGCGATGTGCCGCCCGGCGCGCAGCGCCAGCGCGCTGATCGTGCTGGTCGGGTTGACCGCGGCGCCGGTCGGCATGGAACTGCCGTCGACGATGTAGAGGTTCGGCACGTCCCATGCCTGGTGCCACAGCGTGGTCACCGACGTGGCCGGGTCGTCGCCCATCCGCGCCGTGCCGAGCTGGTGCCAGGTCGGCGGGCGGTAGCGGCCGTCGGCCTCGACGAAGTCGCCGATCCGGATGTCGCGGGCATCGGCGGCCTTCAGGATGTCGACGGCGCGGTCGATCCCGTATCGGAGCAGCCGGCGATCGTTCTCGTGGAGGTCGTACTGGACATGCGGAGCCGGCAGGCCGCTCGAGTCCCTGACCGTCTCCGAGAGCGTCACCCGGTTGGTGGGGAGCGGCAGGTCGTCGCCGATCACCAGCACTGCGAAGCCGCGCGAGAAATGCGAGCGGAACCATTCGTGGTGCGCGACGCCCCAGGGCGGCCGCTTGGCGCTGTGGCCGCCGAGCGCCTGGTAGCTCGCCCCGTTGAGCCGGACGGCGTGGAGGGTGAAGCCGTTGACGAAGCCGCGGGAGGGATCGGTCTCGGCGAACTCCTCGCAGATCTGGGTACCGTTGATGACGCCCTTGTGGCTCTCGAGGTCCTCGTCGACGAAGCCCTCGATGATCGCCGCGCTGTGGTGCATGAGATTCCGCCCCACCTGGTCGCTCGAATTGGCGAGACCGCTGGGCTGCCGGCCTGTGGCCGAGAGCAGGAGCAGCCGCGGCGTGCCGATGCCGTTGCCCGAGAGCACGACGAGGTCGGCCTCCTGGCGGTGGCGGATACCGGTGGCGCGGTCGAGATAGACCGCGCCGGTGGCGCGACCGCTCGCGTCGGTCTCGATGGCCTCGACGCGGGCATCCGGGATCAGTGTCGCGCCCGCGGCGAGCGCCTTCGGGATCATGTGCAGCGAGACGTCGTACATCGCGCCGGTCGGGCAGCCGCTCTGGCAGGCGCTGCAATTGTTGCAGGCCCTGCGGCCGTCATAGTCGCGCCCGAGGATCGCAACCGGCATCGGCCAGCGGTGCCAGCCGAGACGGTCGAGGGCGCGGCCGGCGCATTCGCCGAGCCGGCCGTGGGCCGGCGGCGGCACCGGAAAGGCGCCCCGGGGCGGGATCGCGGGATCGCCGTCGATGCCGCCGATGCCGACCATCCGGTCGACCTCGTCGTAGAAGGGCGCAAGGTCCTCGTAGGTGATCGGCCAGTCCGGCGCGAGGCCATGCTCGACACCTT
Organism: Pseudomonadota bacterium; assembly: GCA_023433185.1. The sequence goes on from JAEZEN010000307.1 coordinate 3,414, forward strand.
TCCGGAAATCGCTCGGGCGGAAGCGGGGCCAGACCGCGGTATAGACGACGGTCGAGCCGCCGACCCCGCTCCACATCAGCGTGTGCTCGGAATCGGTGTCGATCGGATAGTCGTTCGCGAGGCCACGGATGTTGACCTCGGTCGCCCAGCGGGTCGCACGCTGCCATTCCCAGTCCGAACGCCAGTGCGGCTTGTCCTCGGGATGGACCCAGGGGCCCTGGTCGAGGCAGACGACGCGGAGGCCCGCCTCGGCGAGTTCCCTGGCGATGATGCCACCGGCGGCACCGGTGCCGATGACGAGGACGTCGGCCTTGCCGGTCCGCGCGCTCATGACCGCATCGCGCGGAAATCGAGGCCGGAGAGATCGACGCGGGTCACCGCTTCGGTGGCGACATAGTGGCCGCGCGGGTTCGCCGGCACATCGCGCGCCGGGTCGACCGGGCGCATGGCATAGCCGTTCGGCTGGGGGGCATCGTTGTAGTCGTGGCCGAGGGACCGGATCGCCGCGATCACGGCGGGCGATTCGTAGTAGGCGAAGGTCAGGAAGGCGCGCGCCGTATCGAAGAGGCGGGGCTCCTCGGCCTCGAGGCGGATGGCGGCGGCGCTCGGATCGTCCAGGCCGCCGCGCGCGGCAAGCTCCGCGCCGAGCCGTTCCGGCGCGCCGCTGCCGAGCCGCTCACGAAGCCGTGCCGCCATGACGCCCTGGGCGCCGACGGTGGCCGCTGGCGGGAACAGGTCGTCACCGGGGAAGACGGCGTCGGCGAAACCGGCGAGAATGCGCGCGGTTTGGGCCGCCGTCAGGGCATCATCGTTCATGTTCTTGTTTCCTCCCGGCGTCTCTTTTCTCATTGATCGCAACGGGCTTCCATCCTTGTTGGAATGAATCTACTCGCTCATCCCATGATGATGACGGAGAATGCCATGCACCCCGGCCCGTTCGGAGCGGCCTCGGAGCCCCGCCCCCAAACTACGATCGCAGCGCCCGTCAATGCTGCGCCGCACCAACGCCGGGGCAAGGACGCATGACGCCGCCCCATCTCCACGGCATCCACGCCATCCTCTACGCGCTCTTCGACGCCGAGGAGCGTCTCGACCGCGTCGCGATGAAGCGTCAGCTCGAGGTCAGCATCGCCGCCGGCGCCCACGGCGTCGCCGCCCTCGGCCTCGCCACCGAGGTCGCCAAGCTCTCCGAGCGCGAGCGGCTGACGGTGATGGACTGGATCGCCGAGGACAATGCGGGGCGGAAGCCCCTCGGCCTCACTCTCTTCGGCGGCTCGGTCGCCCAGCAGGTCGAGGGCGCACGCCGCGCCGAGGCGGTCGGCGCCGACTGGATCATCCTCCAGCCGCCGATGGTCGGCAGCCATGCGGCGAGCGAGCACATCCGCTTCTTCGGCCGCGTCGCCGATTCGACCAGCCTGCCCGTCGCCATCCAGAACGCCCCCGCCTATCTCGGCCGCGGCCTCGGCGCCGACGAGATCGCCACGCTCTGCCGCCAGCACCCGAATGTCTGCCTGCTCAAGGGCGAGGGTCCCTCGGTCGACATCGCCGCGGTAGTCGAGGCGACGGAGGGCCGCATCCCGGTGTTCAACGGCCGCGGCGGGCTCGAGATGATCGAGAGCCTGCAGGCGGGATGCGCCGGGCTCGTGCTCGCGCCCGAGGCGATCGACCATGCCGTCCGCGTCTACGAGCACTTCCGGGCCGGCGACCTGACCGCCGCCCGCGCCGCCTATGCCGAGGTCCTGCCCACCATCGTCTTCGTGATGCAGTCGATCGAGAACTTCATCTGCTACGGCAAGCGCATCTTCGCGCTCCGGGCGGGCGGGTTCGAGATTCACGACCGCGCGCCCGCGCTCCGCCCGACCGCCTTCGGCCTCGCCCGCGCCGCCGAACATGCCGCGGCGCTCGGGCCGCTGCCGGCCGCCTGAGCCCAGCGTTCGCGGCGGACGGTGATCCGCGTTTCAGACCCGCTCCCCTAGAGTCCCGCCGCAACGGCGACCGGGCGGTCCGCGGCCTTTCGCTCCGAGTAGCGATCCACGAGCTGGCCGGCGTGGGGACGCGTGAGGATGGTGAAGCGCACCAGTTCCTCCATCACGTCGACGATGCGGT
>JAEZEN010000337.1 GCA_023433185.1 Pseudomonadota bacterium
TCGGCATCCGCCCCGAGTTCGGCAACGATAAAGGGTACGCGCTGGGCCATGAGCCCGGCGATGAAGGCGACGTCGCGCGAGAGCCGATCGAGCTTGGCCACAATCACCGGACACTTGCCGGTCTTGCCGGCCGCCAGCGCTGCGGCGAGTTGCGGTCGCCGCTCCAGGGCGTCCGCGCCCTTGCCGGTCTCGACGTCGGTGAACTCGGCAATGAGCGTGTAGCCCTCCGCCTCTGCGAACCGGGCGACTGCAGCGCGTTGGGCTTCGATCCCGAGCCCCGACTTGCCCTGCCTGGCGGTGCTGACCCGGTAGTAGGCGACGGCATGTTGCATGGCGACAAGAACCCTCCGCTTCAGTACAGACAGCATACCACCGTTTGCCGTTTGTACGTAGCGCAAGTCATTGGCAAATAAGGATAATCTATTGAGAGGGAACGTCTCCAGAGGCCGGCTGGGCGAGATTGCTCCCACCATGGAGATCGAAGAGTTGGTTGGCGTTGTCGCTCAAGATCTTCGGGGCGAGCCGTCTGGCGTCGGTGGCCGTGAAATACCCGCCGGCCACCTTCTCTTCGAGAACCTCACCCAGGATGCTGCGCGCCAGGGTCATGGCTCCATAGGTCTCCTCGACGTGCCAGTTGTCCCCACCGATCATCATCCGCCCCTCATCCGGCAAGACCTCGATCGCTTCGTGGAGGGTGGCCTTGAACAAGGTCGGGCTGAGAAGGGGGGCCCAGCAGAGATCGATCCAGACATTGCGATAGATCAGAGCCATACCGAGCAGATCGCGCGCCCAGGGGTATGCGAGATGCATGAGAAGGAAGCGGGTGCGGGGATGCCGCTCGACCAGGCCGGCGACGTTCATGGGGTGCGACCCACGAATGATCGCGCTACCGAGATGCATCTGCATCGGGAGGTCGTGCTCGGCGGCGAGCCGACAGAACCGGTCTACGACAAAATCGCTGAATGCCTTCTGCTCCTCAGTCGAAGGAGAAACCTTGCCCCAGGCCGCGCGGGCCGCCTCCACCTGCGGAGCGTCGAAGTCGAGGTGGCGGTCGTAGGCAAGAGCATTCTTGAGCGCCACCTGGTGGCGCCCCCGCGCCTGGATGACGAGGCTGTCGAGCAAGTCGACATAGTCGTCGAAACTCTGTGGTCGAGCGCCCAAACGGCCGAGAATTTCGAAGGCACAGGTTCCATTGTGGTCCTTCGCTTCCGGATTCCAGCCGCAGGCAAACGCGTTGATGCGGAGCACCGACAGATGTCGGTCGCTGATTGCGGTGTGCGCGTCGATCATCGGATCGACGTACGGATCTGTGATGACGCGGCTCACCTGCGCCCGATCTAGAATCTCCAACCACCCGCCGGGACGCGCGTGCTGAGCGCGTACCTGGGCGTCAAGGCGCTGCCAGTTGTCGGGGGTGATCGACCTTTCGCCTTCCCCATAGAGCTGGGTGACGGAACGGACGAGATTTCGCACGAAGGAATTCGAGCCGCTCGCCATCAGGTAGGGCGCGAGCGCATCCCAACTCGTCGGCGCTGACGGCGGGTCCGGCAGCATCGGAGGCTCGGAAGGAAGGGCGAAGGTCCTTCGTCTCGTCCACGCCGCATAGCTCTCCGAAAAGATGCGGAGGAGATCGACCTCGGGGGCGTCTACTACGCCGGCGAAGTGATGCTCGTGGACGTCGACCATAGGCAGGCCATCAACGAAAGTGCGAAGCTCGGTCATGGCATTGGCTCGTGCTGCACGGGGTTCAGCAGGTCTACCACAAGAGGAGCAAAGTGCGCTCTGGACGATGTCGCCAGCTCTTTCGCGCGGAGACAGCTCAACTCGGAGGGAGGTCTGCGAGCCTCATCTGGTCCGCCAAGAGGTGCGTTGGTGGCTTGCGGTATTTGTCCCGCTCGCTGGTGCTCAAGGCCATACCGAACAGGTCGCGATGGAAGCGGCGGCTCCAGTTGTCGCGGAACGCCTGGAGGCGCCGGTCGCGGTCCGCGGCGAGGAGGTGGCGAAGGCGCCCGCAGACCCAGCCGATCAGGGCCACGACCAGCGCGGGCTGCAATCCGACCAGGTAGGCGGTGGCGGCAACTAGGAGCACCATGGCGCAAGTAGACCCCTCGGCTACGGCCCGGGCAAGGCCCTGCGTCTGCTCACGAGTCGGACTGGCTCGGGTCCACCGGCTTCAGTTCGATCAACGGCCTGACGCAAACATCGAGTTCACGAATCCGCGCCTCCAGCTCCGCGTCGGTCATCTCACTCGCCGGCTTCACCGCGACCTCGTGGGACTGCGGGGTCTCGCGCCAGCCACCGCGGGTCTTCATCCAGAAGATGGCCGCGGTGACGCACTGGTGGCCCTCGGTGGTGGCCTTGCGGAACAGGAACTCGGCGACCTTGGCCGTGGCCTTGGTGGCGCCGAGGTCGAGTTCGTCCCTGTAGTGCTTGCGCAGCGTCTTGGGGTCGATCCCCACGACGCGGCCAATGTCTGTCTCGGGGACGCCATAGGCGGCGAGCGCCTCGACCTGGCGGCGGCCGCGTTCGTCTGGAAGATGCGCGCGGCGGCCCATGGTCAGCGCCGCTCCGGGATGTGCTCGATGATCGGCGGCCCGACCGGCACCGGCTTGCCCATGGGGCGGCCCTCGGCATCGCGGGGCGGTGGCTCGACGATGGTGCGGATGATGACCGTCGGATACGCGGAGGCATTCGGCTCCTCGACCGGGTTTTCCTTCCATCGGGCCCGGGTCTTGAGCCAGAAGATGCAGGCGGTGACGGACTGGGGACCGTCGCCCATGGCCTTCCGGTAGAGGCTCTCTGCGATGCGGCTGTTGGCCTTGATGCTGCCGGTATCGAGCTCGTCGCGGTAGTGCTTCCTGAGCGTCTTCGGATCGATGCCGAGGACGCGGGCGATGTCGGCCTCGGGGATACCGTAGGCGGCCATGGCCTCGACCTGTCGGCGGCCGGCAGGTTCGGGTGTATGCGCTCGGCGACCCATCAGTGGCGCTCCCGCCCCTGGCGGGGACGCTGGCTGAAGTCCTCGGCGACCAGCTGGCGGCTTGGTGCAGGATCGGAGCCCATCGCGCCGTCGATCTCGGCTTGCGGGCGATCGTGGATGCGCCGTCCGTGCTCGGCGATGTGCCGAAACAGATCGGCGATGGGGTCGCGGGTGATGCTGACCTCGCTGATCGTCGTCTCCTTCCATCGGGCGCGCGTCTTCAGCCAGAAGATCGTCGCCGTTACCGCCTGCGGGCCGTCCCCCATCGCCTTCTTGTAGAGGTTCTCCGCCATCCGGCTGTTCGCCTTGATGTGCCCGGTGTCGAGTTCGGTGCGGTAGTGGCGACGGAGGGTCTTGGGGTCGATCTCCATGACCCGGGCAATATCCGCTTCGGGGATGCCATAGGCAGCCATCGCCTCGACCTGCCGACGGCCTGCTGGCTCGGGGGCGTGCGCGCGGCGGCCCATGGTCAGGAGCGCCTCCGGCTGGCGGGATGCGGCAACATCTTCACGACATCGCCCGCAATGGCGTCAGAGGAACCGGCATCCCGCAACTGCGACCGCGCGATCAGCATCGCAATGGCACTCAGCCTTCGGGCGTCGGCAATGGCATCCCCGGGGTCCGTCGCATCGGTCACCTCGTGGACGGTGGTCTCCTTCCACCGGGCGCGGGTCTTGAGCCAGAAGATCGCTGTGGTAACCGCCTCGCGGCTCTCGCCGGTTGCCCGGCGATAGAGGTTCTCCGCGACCTTGGTGTTCGCCTTGATGTGGCCGGTGTCGAGTTCCCGGCGGTAGTGGCGCCGCAGCGTCTTGGGATCGATCGCGATCACCGTCGCGATGTCCGTTTCGGGAATGCCATAGGCGGCCATCGCCTCGACCTGGCGGCGCTGGACGGGATCGGGCTTGTGGGCGGGTCGTCCCATGATCAGGCTCCCCTTCGATTGGAGATCGTCTGGACCGGTCCCGGCAGGGCGAGGTCGCCGTCGATCACGTTGAGGCCGCGGTTGCCCGGTGGGCCATCCGCCTGCACGTCGGGTTGCGGCTCGGACCGCGGCTTCTCCGTCGGCCCCTTCCATGTGACCGTGATGCTGGGAGGCGGCCCCGCCATCTCGGTGACCTGGGTCTCCTTCCACTGCGCCCGTGTCTTCATCCAGAAGATCGCGGCGATGACGGACTCCCTGCCGTCGCCGGTCGCCTTCCGGAAGAGGTTCTCCGCAACCTTGGCATTCGCCTTGACGTGGCCAAAGCGGAGTTCCTGGCGGTAGTGTTTCCGGAGCGTCTTGGGATCGACGCCGACCACGCCGGCAATGTCGGCCTCCGGCACGCCGTAGCCGGCGAGGGCCTCGACGTTCCGTCGGCTCATCGCGGTCGGCTCGTGGGCGGGACGTCCCATGGTCAGGCCTCCTCGGGGATCGTGAGGGGCCGCAGATCGTCGGCGGGAAGCGACAGCGCGAGGTCGGGGGCCGCGCTGGTCGTGGAGGCGCTGTCGCGAGGGCAAGGGATGCCGCGCTCCGATGCCACTTTCGCGAACGCGACACCGGTCCCTTCAAGGATAGCCGTCTCGCCGGCAAAGTCCTGCCAGCGCCGGATGGCAACATCGACATAGGCGGGGTTGAGCTCGATGGCATGGCAGGGCCGGCCGGTCATCTCCGCCGCGATGATCGTGGTGCCGGAGCCGGAGAAGGGCTCGTATACCGCCTGGCCCGGCGCAGAGTTGTTCTCGATCGGCCGCTTCATGCACTCCACCGGCTTCTCGGTGCCGTGGCCGGTGGGATTGCGACGATGCGGGATCTGCCAGACCGTCGTCTGGTTGCGGCCACCGGCCCAGTGGCCGGTCTTCCCCTTCCGGACGGCGTACAGGCAGTTGTGGGTGATGAGCCCGTCGGCGACGTAGTGCAGGTCCTTGTCGACGTCGAGCGAATAGACCGGGCCGCTGAACGGCGTCGCGTCATTCCCCGTGATCGTCACCCACGCAAACTGATCGCCTTCAACCGGCATCGGGATCTGCATGATTTGCGCATGGACATTGCACGCCCGAATGAGCCGGGTCGTCTTGCGCGAGAACATCAGGTTCTCGCCCGCGGTGATGAGCGGGTGGTCGCGCTCGAGGCGGTGATCGCGAAGAAGAAGCGTTGCCCGGGCGTCGAGAGCGCTCAAGTTCAGGCTGGAGTAGATCGAGGCGATCAGTTCCGAGGTCCGGACGCGACCTGGGTCGGCCCATCGATCGACCTCCCAATGCGTGGTGGGTATACCGTACCGGCAAGAAAGGGTCTGCTCTGCACACTGGGCCTCGCACACCGAGTCATGGACTGAGACGATCCAGGCCTCTTCGGCCTTGTTGTCGGCGAGGCGCGTCGCGAGACCGAAGCCTCTGGAGTTGAACAAGCTCACGCGCCCGACACGCCACCAATCTCCGCGGCGCATGACATAGACGACCTGCTTGCCGGCTGCGTCGGGATTGAGGCGCACCGAGAAGCGATGCTCCGGCGTCGCACGGGTGACCCGTCCGGCGGCGGAAATCGTGTGAAGGAGTCCGTCGAACTGACGCTCGCCGAAACGGGTGATCTCGCGTCCCCGACGGCGCACGACGCTCTCATAAGGATTGTACGACACCACGTAGTCGCCCTCGCGCAGGGTCTCGATCGGCACCTCCTCGATCCTGGCGGGCTGAGAGCCGGCGCTGCGCTCGACGACCTTCTGGACCATCGTTCCAGCAGGCTGACACGGCTCATGCTGCCAGTGATAATCGCCGCGGCCGATGACGAGCCGCATCTTGTCCCAGATGATGACGGAACGGACGGCGAAGCCGCAGGCCTTGAGGCCCTGGGCAACGGTGGTGGCGTGCAGGGCCCCGTGCCAGACATAGGCGACATCGCCGGGGAAGAGGGCCCAGGCTTCCCGCCAGTCGGCCCGGTCGTCGTTGAGGACCTTCCCCTTCGCGATCACCGAGCCGTCGGTGAGGCCGGCGCTCTCGCGCCAGCCGGGATCGTAGTTCACGCCGTAGGGCGGGTCGGTGACCATCAGGTGGGGACGAACGCCGGCAAGGACACGATCCACGTCCTCCTTCCGGGTGCTGTCCCCGCAGAGCAGGCGGTGCCGGCCGAGCAGCCAGACGTCCCCCATTTGGGATACGGGCGTCTCCGGGACCTCCGGCACGTCGTCGGGATCGGTCAGGCCGGCCTTGCCGGTGTTGAGGAGCCCCGCGATCTCCTCGTCGCCGAAGCCGGTGAGCGACAGGTCGAAGCCCAGGTCCCCGAGATCACCGATCTCCAGCGCCAGCAGCTCCATATCCCAGCCGGCGTTGAGGGCGATCTTGTTGTCGGCGAGGATGTAGGCGCGCTTCTCGGCCTCGCTCAGCCCGTCCAGCTCGATCACCGGCACCGTCGTCATGCCGAGCTTCCGGGCGGCGAGCAGGCGGCCATGGCCGGCGATCACGCCGTTCTCCCCATCGACGAGCAGGGGGGTGGTCCAGCCGAAGGCCCGGATCGAGGCGGCGATCTGCGCGACATGCGCCTCGTCGTGGGTCCGCGCATTCTTCGCGTAGGGGATCAGGTCGCCGATCGGGCGGTAGGTCACCGCCAGCGGCCGATTCTCCGGGGCGAGGTCAGGAGCGACGGTCATGGGACTACCTCTTCCGTTTCGGGGATTCGTTCACGCTCGACCACAGGGCCACCTTGTCGCGAAAAATCCCCGGCGAGCTCCTTGGGCATGACAACACCCGGCCGCGGCGTCCTCGCCGATTCTCGGGCCGAAAGTGCCCTCGCCATCGAGGCGCGTTTGCGTTCCAGCGCATCGGGCGCGTAGGCGACCCGCCTCCGCAGCCCCGTCACCTCGCGGATGACCACCGCCTCCTGCGGCGTGGGCAGGCGACAGAGGCGAAGGCAGCCCTCCTCGTCACCGTCCTGGGTGATGGTCATGAAGGCCAGACGATGCTTGATCGCCGTCCAATGCCGCGCGGACCGGCCGATCACGCAGACAAGCCAGGTCTCCCCGTCGCCCCAAGTCTGGATGGTGCCGCGCCGACCCGCGATGGTCCACAGTCCGCATGCGTTGCGGCGTAGCTGGGACGAAGCAGCATCGAGCGCGGCGAGCAGGGTCTCCTGCTGATTGCGGTCGTCCCGTGCCTGGTCGCGGTTGGCGTAGACGAGCCCGGTCATGCGACGATCCCCGCCGCAGGCTGTTGGCATGAGCGCAGAGCCTGATTGAACTTGATCTCCCGCGCGATCGGAGCATCAGTGTCGCGGCCCGCCCGACGGCTGATGCAGACGATGCTCCCCGCGAAGTCCGGGCCCTCCGGTCGTAGGAGAGGCGAATGACCGCCCTCCGCGAACACGGAGACGAAGCCATGACCACGAAGAGCCCGAAGGCCACGAAGGCGGCGGAAGAGACCGTCGCCGGCACCGAGGCGGCCG
>JAEZEN010000352.1 GCA_023433185.1 Pseudomonadota bacterium
GTCGCCTCGCATGACGACCGCACGGCCGAGGAGCGCCGCGCCAACCGTGCCCGCGGCTGCACGCTCGCCGACTTCCCCATCACCGAGGAGGCGATCAGGGAGGCGCACGGCACTGGCGACCCGGTGATCCTCGGCGCCCCGAACGTGCTGCGCGGCGGCAGCCACATGGCACGGAAGGGCGCCATCGCCGCCGCGGCGATGGTCGAGGCGGGCCTCTGTACGGTGCTCGCCTCGGACTATTTCTACCCCGCCCTGGCGCCGGCCGCGATGCGGCTGTGGCGTGCTCATGGCGTCGACCACGCGTGGGCTCTGGTCTCGTCCTCGCCGGCCGCCGCCGTGGGGCTTGCCGACCGCGGGACAATCGCGGCCGGCGCCCGCGCCGACCTCGTGCTGGTCGAGCCGGCGGAGGCCGGATACGCGGTCCGCACCCTGGCGACGGTCGCCGATGGCCACGCCATCGTCCACCATCGTGATGGCGGCGCGGCGTTCAAGCGACATCCGCTGCGCTCGGCCGCCGCCTGACGCAGGGGCGGTGCGCGCGACTCCGACCCGCCGGCGGTCAGCCCGAGATCACGTCGCCGTCGCGCCAGCCTCGGGCGCCCCAGTTCCGGAACCGCATGCGCGGGGCGATGAGCGCCGCCGCGAACGGCGCGGCGACGAAGCTCGTCACGATCACCGCGGGCAGGAGGTAGGCAGCCTCCGCGGCCAGCGCCGGGATCGACAGGACGAGGATCGCGCCCGTGCCGAAGAGGACGGCGTTGACCATCATGGCGCAGATGACGATCAGCCAGGCATTGGTGCTCATGGTGTCTGCTCCCGTGTTCCTGTCGGGACAACACGGAAGGCGGCAGGGCGTTCCCGTCCGGGCGTCAGTCCAGTCCGTCGAACAGGGCGGTCGAGAGGTAGCGCTCGGCGAAGGAGGGGATGATGACGACGATCGTCCGGCCCTTCATCTCGGCGCGCGCACCGACCTTGACGGCGGCGGCGATCGCCGCGCCCGACGAGATGCCCACCGGGATGCCCTCGAGCCGCGCGCAGAGGCGCGCAAAGGCGAAGGCGTCGTCGTTCGAGACGGTGACGACCTCGTCATAGACCGAGGTGTCGAGGATCGGCGGCACGAAACCGGCGCCGATGCCCTGGATCTTGTGCGGGCCGGGATTGCCGCCCGACAGAACCGGGCTGTCCTCGGGCTCGACCGCGACGACGCGGATGGAGGGCTTCCGCGCCTTGAGCACCTGGCCGACGCCGGTGATGGTGCCGCCCGTGCCGACGCCGGAGACGAAGACGTCGACCGCGCCGTCCGTGTCGTTCCAGATCTCCTCCGCGGTGGTACGGCGGTGGATCTCGGGATTGGCGGGGTTCTGGAACTGCTGCGGGATGACCGAATCGGGAATCTCGCCGGTGAGTTCATCGGCCCGGGCGATGGCGCCGCGCATGCCCTTGGCGCCTTCGGTCAGAACGAGTTCCGCACCGAGCAACTGCAGCATCTTCCGCCGCTCGACCGACATCGTCTCGGGCATGACGAGGATCAGGCGGTAGCCGCGCGCTGCCGCCACGAAGGCGAGGGCGATGCCGGTGTTGCCCGAGGTCGGCTCGATCAGCGTGGTGACGCCCGGCCTGATCCGTCCTTCCGCCTCGAGCGCCTCGATCATCGCCACGCCGATCCGGTCCTTGACGCTTCCGATCGGGTTGAAGAACTCGAGCTTGGCGAGGAGATGCGCACCGACGCCCTTCGCCGCCGCGATGCGGTCGAGCCGCACCAGCGGCGTGTCGCCGATCGTGTCGGTGATCGACCCGAAGATCCGCCCGCGTCCGGGCTTGGCGGTCGCGTCCGGGGTCGCCTGATCCTTGGCCATGTCGCTCGTCCCTCTCGTGGCGCTCCAGCTTAGCGCGCCCGGGCGAAGGATGCACCGTGCAGAAGCGCGACCGGAGAAGGCAGGGTGACGCCCGGCCGTGGCAGGGCGTCGCGCCGGCAGGGTGCGGGCGGCCTATTCGTCGATCATCCGCTTGAGCATTTCGATCTCGTCGGCGAGGATCTTGTCGCCGGCAATCAGTTCCTCGATCTTGCGGACGGCGTGAAGCACTGTCGTGTGATCCCTGCCGCCGAATCGCCGGCCGATTTCCGGCAGCGAGCGCGGCGTCAGCATCTTGGCGAGGTACATCGCGATCTGCCGCGGCCGGACGATCGTGCGGGTCCGGCGGCTCGACAGCAGGTCCGCCTTCGACACGTTGTAGTGGCGCGCGACGACGCGCTGGATGTCCTCGATCCTGACCGGGCGCGGCTCGCGGGCGCCGACCAGATCGCGGAGGGTGATCTCGGCCGAGGCGAGGTCCACGCCCAGCCCGGAAAACTTCCATCCGGCGGCCAGACGGTTGATCGCACCCTCGATGTCCCGGCCGTTCGACACCACCGACTGCGCCACGTATTCGAGCACCATGTCAGGAACCTCGAGCCCCGGGTTCTGTTCGCGGGCAGCCTCGTAGCGGGTCGCGACGATCCTGCGGCGAAGGTCGAGGTCGGGCGCGCCGATCTCGAAGGCGACCCCGCCCTTGAGCCGCGAGCGAACGCGCTCGTCGAGGGTCTCGAGTTCGGCCGGCGGCCGGTCGGCCGCGACCATCACCTGCCGCGCGCCGTCGATCAGCGCGTTGAGCATGTGGCAGAACTCCTGCTGGATCGACTTCCCCTGGAGGAACTGCATGTCGTCGATGAGCAGGAGGTCGATGTCGCGGAGCGACTCCTTGAACGGGATCGCGTTACCGTTGCGGATTGCCTGACCCATCCGGAACATGAAGTTCTCGGCGGTGAGGTAGACGACCTTCCGCGAGGGATCGGCGCGGCGCGCGGCGTGGGTGGTCGCCTGGAGGAGATGGGTCTTGCCGCGCCCGACCCCGGCGTGGATGTAGAGCGGATTGAAGCGGTTGAGGGAACTGCCTTCGGCGACCGCCAGCGCGGCCGCGTAGACGAGGCGGTTGGCGGCCCCGTCGCAGAAGTTCTCGAAGCTGTAGCGCGGATCGACCGGCGATCCGGTGAAACCCCCCTCCGGCTCGGCGAGCGGACGGCGAGGGCCGGTCTGCGGCGCGGGATGCCGG
>JAEZEN010000416.1 GCA_023433185.1 Pseudomonadota bacterium
GTGGACCCGCGCGGCCGGCCGCTGATCGGCTGAGCCTCAGGCGCGGGGCCGGGCGGTATCGTTGATGCCCTCGGCGTCGGGCGCCTGGCCGTAGCTCATCTTCCGCATCTGCTCGATGACGCGCTCCATCTCCTCGTCCGACAGGATCGGCGGATCGCCGAGCGGCAGCGCCTGGACGTAGAGCCGGGCGAGGGTCTCGACCTCGCTCGCAAGCCACAGCGACGCCTCTAGATTCTTGCCGAGCGAGATCTGACCGTGCTGACCGAGCAGGCAGGCGAAGCGCCCCTCGAGTGCGGCGATGGCGTTGTCGGACAGGGCCTGGGTGCCGAAGGTCGCATAGGGGGCGACGCGGATCGTCGTGCCGCCGGCGACGCCGACCATGTAGTGGAAGGCCGGGATCGGCTTGTACTGGCAGGCCAGCGTCGTGGCGTAGATCGAGTGACAATGCAGGATGGCATTGATGTCCTGCCGCGCCTGCATGATGTCGCGGTGGAACCGCCACTCCGACGACGGCCGGTGCTTGCCGACATAGGTGCCGTCATAGCCCATCTCGACGATGTCGTCGGCCTCCATGCGGTCGTAGGACAGCGAGGTCGGCGTGATCAGGAAGCCGTCGTCGATGCGTGCCGACAGATTGCCGGCGGTGCCCTGGTTGATGCCGCTCGAATTCATGCGGCGGCAGATGTCGACCATCTCGCGGCGGAGGGCGAGATTGGAAAGCTCGGTCATGGCGTGGTTCCTGTTGCGTGAAGGGTTCGGGAGTGGAGGTCGGCCTCGCGGCGCCAGCGGTCGCGATAGGCGGCAAGGCCGGGGATGTCGACCGCCGCCGGCGGGTCGAGGGTGATCGGCGCGGGCGCCGTCCGGCGCTCGTGGTCGGCGAGCAGCGCCGCGCCCGAGGCGGCACCGTAGGCGTCGGTGTTGAAGAGGACGTTGGTACCGGGGCGAAAGGCCTGCACAAGCCCCGCATAGAGCGGGTCGCGGGCGAAGCTGCCGTCGAGGACCACCGTGCCGCGGGCCCCGAGCCGGTCGAGGCAGACATCGGTAAGCAGCGCCACGTAGAGCAGCGCGAGGGCGCGGCGGGCGGCAGGCGTGACCGGCGGCGGCCCCGCCACCATGCCGCGGTTGGCGCTTCCCGGGAAGACGCCGTCCTGGTCGACGAAGGAGGGCAGCGCCATCGTGCCGGCGGCGACGAGGGCGGCGATGTCGGCCGGATCGACGGGCCGGTCCGGCGCATCGCCGGCGATCAGCGCATATTCGCGCCCCCCCATGGCGAGGATGCCGGAGATCGGGTTGCCATGGACATCGAGATTGCGGGTGACGGTGCCCTCGGCCAGTGCCGCCTCCGGCGGGGCCTCGTCGCTCATCCCGACGATCCAGGTGCCGGTCGAGATGAGGGTGAAGCCGGACAACCCCGCCTGCTGGAAGCGGTAGAAGTTGGCGCTCGAATCGTGGATGCCGCAGAGCACATCGATGCCGGGCGGCAGGCCATGGCGGGCCGCAAGCTCCGGACGGATGCGACCAACGGCCCGCCATGCCGGCTGGAGCGGTGGGATGAGGCGCTGCCAGCCGCGGGCGGCGACGATCGGCGAGGGGCCGCGCGTGTCCAGATCGAGGAGGTGCGACTGGGCGGCGAGGTAGGTGAGCTCGCTCGCCCCCTGCCCGCTCAGCCGGTACGCCCAGTATTGCGGGCCGCCGAGATAGTGGCGCGCCCGGGCGACAGCATCCGGCCAGTCGGTCTCGAGCCACAGGAGCTGCCGTGCCATGTGGGCAGCGCCCGCCATCAGCGGGCTGCCGAGCGGGCGGAGCGGACCGGCGGACTCGAGATAGGCGGCGGTCACGGCGGCCGGGACCTCGGCCTCGTAGTCGATCATCGGCACGAGCAAGCCGTCATCGCCGACCAGACCGGCCGCCGAGCCGTGGCCGGTGGCGACGAAAGCATCGACGGGATGGCGCTGGGCCAGTCCGGCGAGGGCGTCGAGCATCCACGCATCGATGCGCGGCGCGTCGATGTGCAGGTAGGGCGGCGGCGGCGCCGGGGCGTTGGCGAGCGACACGGTCTCGAGCAGTTCGCCCGTCCGCGTCGCCGCCGTCAGCTTCACGTTGGTCTTTCCGACGTCGAGGATGGCGACGACGTTCATCATGCCCCTCCTGCGGGCCGGAATCCGGGCGCGGTCATGTTCATTGTCGCCCGAGACTGAGGCGTTGCCAGCCGAACCGGATCACCATGACCGCGATCAGGAAGAGGCCCCATACGGCCGTCGAGAGATGCTGGTTGGCGCCGATCAGGTTGAGCCCGGAGGAGAGCACCTGGAGGATGACCAGGGCCAGCACGACCGGTATGACGCGCCCGAAGCCGCCGAACGGATCCACCCCGCCGAGGAAGCAGGCGAGCACCGTGATCAGCAGATACGCGTCGCCGTGGCCGACGCGCACCGAGTTGAACCGCGACAGCATGATGATGCCGGCGACGGCGCACATCACCCCGGACAGGGTGTAGATGAGGGTAAGCGTCCGGCGGGTGGGTATGCCCGAGTAGCGCGTCGCCTCGATGTTGGAGCCGAGCATGTAGGTCGCGAATCCGTGCCGTGTGCGGCCGAGCATCACGTACCAGATCGCTGCCGCCGCGAGAAAGACGAGAAGCGGGACCGGGATGCCGAGGACGCTGCCGTGACCGAGCGGCTGGATGAAGGCCGGAAAGCCGGAGATGTCGCCCCCCCGGGTCAGGAACTCGCCGAGGCCGCGGATGAAGATCATCATGGCGAGCGACACGAGGATCGGATGGGCGCCGACATAGGCGATGACCAGCCCCATGATCATGCCGATCAGCGCGCCCACGGCGAGAGCTGCGACCACGCCGAGGAGGAAGGCGCCCATGCCGGCATCGACCCCGCCATTGGCCTGCAGCACCCAGGCCAGCGTCAGGGCGCAGAAATTGGCGGTGTAGGTGATCGCGAGGTTGAGGCCCCCGGAGAGGATCGGCACCAGCATGGCGAGGGTGAGGAGGCCCAGCTCGGGCAGCTGATAGGCGATCGACCCGAGATTGCCGAGCGTCAGGAAGCGCGGGGTGGCGAAGCTGAACGCCACCACCACCACGAGGAGGAAGACGAGCAGGCCGAGCACCTCGGCACCGGCGAAGTCGCGCATCCTGCGATAGGCCTCGATCATGCCGCCATGGTCCTCAATGCGCCCGGAGCAGTTTTCGGAAGGAGACGTTCGAGGTCGAGATCGCGAACAGGATGAAGGCGCCGACCACCATCTTGAAGGCGTAGGGCGAGACGCCAAGCAGATTCAGCCCGTTCTGAATGACGGCGACGAGAAGCACGCCGAGCACGCAGCCGAGCACCGTGCCGCGGCCGCCGCCGAGGCGTGCCCCGCCGAGGACGACGGCGGCGAGCACGTCGAGCTCGCGGCCGAAGAGCGCGTTGGGCACGATCTCCTTGACGAAATTGACCTGCATGAGCCCGGCGATGCCCGCCATCATGCCCATCCAGCAGAAGGCGATGAAGGTCATCGCCGCGGCGCTGATGCCCTCGCGCCGCGCGCCTTCGGGATTGTCCCCGTAGGCGTAGAGCTGCCGGCCGGTGGTGGTGCGGTTGATCAGGAACCAGGTGGCGACCGCGCAGGCGACCATCACCGCGCCGGGCAGCGTCAGTTCGGCCCAACCATGGGCGGTCTGCACCTCGGCGAGCACGATGCGCTGCGTCCACCAGCCGGGAAGATTGTAGATGTACTTCCCGCCGGTGAAGAACATGAGGAGGCCGAAGAAGGCGTTGAAGGTGGCGATCGTCACCACGATCGAGATGATGCGGAAGTAGTGGATGAGGGCGGCGTTGATCGCCCCGAGCCCGATGCCGATGAGCCCTGCGACCGCGAAGCCGAGCGCCCAGTTGCCGCCGCCGAGGGCGTAGAGCACGTGAAACGCCACGTACTGGACCACCGAGGCGGCGACCGCGAACGAGATGTCGATGCCGCCGGCGATCAGGACGACCACCAGCCCCACGGCGAAGATCAGGTTGACCGCGCTCGCCGCCAGCAGGTTCGAGAAATTGGCGAGCGTGAGGAAGTTGCTGCTCGCCAGCGAAAGCACGAGGCAGACGAGCAGGAGGACGATCAGCAGCCGCCCCTCGGTCGAGTTTGCCAGCCTACGCATAGACGGCGCTCTCGACGTCCTCGAGGCTCATCGCACCGGGATTGTAGGTCGCGATGAACCGTCCCTCCGCCATGTGGATGACGCGGTCGGCATTGAAGTAGACCTCCGGCACCTCGTCCGAGATGAGGAGGATGGCGAGGCCCTTCTCGGCGAGCTGCCGCACCACGGCGAAGAGGCCGGCCCGGGCGCCGACATCGACGCCGACGGTCGGCGAATCGAGGATGAGCAGCTTCGGCTCCGTAGCCAGCCACTTGCCGAGCACGATGCGCTGCTGGTTGCCGCCCGACAGCGTCGACACGGCATCGTCCGGCTTGCCGACCTTGACGGCCAGTTCGCTGATCCAGTGCGTGACCAGGCCGGACTTCCTGGCGAAGGAGATGAGGTCGAGGCGGCCGACGATCCTGTCGAGCACCGGCAGCACGAGGTTGTCGGCGATCGACTGCGGCTGGACAAGGCCCAGCGTCAGGCGATCCTCGGAAACGTAGGCGACGCCGGCACGGATCGCGTCGCGGTTGGAGCGGAAGGCGACCGCCCGGCCATTGAGGCGGATGGTGCCGCGCTGCGGCCGGGTCATGCCGAAGAGGCTGAGGCCAAGCTCGGTCCGCCCGGCGCCGATGAGGCCGGTCAGGCCCACCACCTCGCCCGCGTGAATGGTCAGGTCGATGTCCTCGTACTCGCCGTCCCGTCCGAGGCCCGAGACCTCGAGGACCGTCCGGCCGGCCGAGCGGTCGCGGCTGATCACGGTGTTGTCGAAGGTCCGGCCGGTCATCAGCTCGGTCAGTCGCGACTGCGTCATGTCGGCGGTGTCGTAGACGCCCACCTTCCGGCCGTCGCGCAGCACGGTGACCCGGGAGGAAATCTCCAGCACCTCGGCGAGACGATGGCTGACGAAGACGATCGACACGCCGTCGCGCGACAGGCGCCTGACGATGTCGAGCAGCGCGCCGGTCTCGGAGTGGGTGAGCGACGCCGTTGGCTCGTCCATGAAGATGAGCCGGGCATCGCCGACCAGCGTCCGGCAGATGGCGACGATCTGGCGCTGCGCAATGGAGAGTTCGCTGAGCGGCTGGTCGAGGTCGAGCGACAGGCCGAGGCGTTCCAGCACCCGGGCCACCTTCGCCCGCATCAGGCGGCGGTGGACGAGGCGCGGCCGCGACCCGAGGATGTCGCCGAAGGCGATGTTCTCGGCAACCGTCATCTGCGGGAAGAGCGCAAGGTCCTGCCATATGACGTCGATGCCGAAGCCGCGGGCGACGGCGGGAGTCACCGATTCGACCTGTCGGCCGAAATAGGACATCCCGGCGCCGGCATCGGGCTGGTAGACGCCGGTGATGATCTTGATCAGCGTGCTCTTGCCCGAGCCGTTCTCGCC
>JAEZEN010000423.1 GCA_023433185.1 Pseudomonadota bacterium
CGCCCGGGGGCGGGCTTCCGGCGCACGGTGGAGGGGGCGCGGAGGGCGGCCGAAGACGGGGCGATCGTCACCTTCGGCATCCGGCCGACCTTCCCCTCGACCGGCTACGGCTACATTCAGCGCGGGCCGGCGCTGCCTGACGGCCACGGCCTCTACCGGGTGGCCGCCTTCGTCGAGAAGCCCGATGCCGGGACCGCGCGGCGCCATGTCGCGGCGGGTTACCTGTGGAACAGCGGCAACTTCATGCTCCGTGCCTCGGTGGCGCGGGACGAGCTGGAGGCGAGCGCCGCCGACGTGATGACGACGGTGGCGGGCGCCATCGCCGCGGCGCCCTTTGCGGACGGTTCCTCGATCATGCTCGCCGATTCCTTCCGCTCGGCCCGGAAGATCTCCTTCGACCATGCCGTCATGGAGAAGACCGCGCGCGCCGCCGTCATCGACGCCGGATTCGACTGGTCCGACCTCGGGACCTGGGGGTCGGTGTGGGAGGCGGCCGAGAAGGACGACCAGCAGAACGTGGTGCAGGGCCGGGTGACGCTCCTCGACGCCTCGGGCAACTACGTCTCGAGCGACGGCACGGCGATCGGCCTGGTGGGCGTGGACGACCTCGTCGTTGTGGCGAGCGACGACACCGTGCTGGTCGCGCCGCGCGGCCATTCCGATGCCGTCAAGGCGCTGGTCAATGCCGTGAACGGCAGGCCGGCCGAGCCGACGATCGCCGATCGGCGGCGGCATTTCCGGCCCTGGGGCCACTACCAGTCGATCGATCTCGGCCCGTCGCACCAGGTCAAGCGCCTCGTCGTCAATGCCGGCCAGCGCCTCTCGCTCCAGAAGCATCGCTTCCGCTCCGAGCATTGGACGGTGGTCGAGGGCGTGGCGGACGTCGTCGTCGACGAGCGCACGGTGCGCCTCAACCCCGACGAGTCGATCTACATCCCCCTCGGGGCGGTCCACCGGGCCAGCAACCCGGGAACGACGACGCTGACCATCGTCGAGGTCCAGTGCGGGACCTATCTCGGCGAGGACGACATCATCCGCATCGCGGACGATTACGGCCGCATCCCGGGCGGCGAGGGCGGGGCGTCCGCGCCGGCAACCGGTCAGCCGGCGTAGCAGCCGCGCGCCCGGCCCAGGCGGCGAACCAGCGCCAGCACGGTGTCGACGGTCGGGGTCGGCAGGCCGGTGAGCCGGCCGAGCTCCTGCACCGAGGCGACCAGCGCATCGATCTCCATGGGCCGGCCGCGTTCGAGGTCCTGGAGCATCGAGGTGCGGTGCGCCCCGACGCCCGCCGCTCCGGCGATGCGCTTGTCGACGTCGATCGGGAAGCGGACGCCGAGCGCCTCGGCCACGGCCTGCGCCTCGAGCATCATCGCCCGGGCCACCGTCCGGGTGCCGTCGTCGGCGACGATGTCGGCGAGCGTCGAATCGGTCAGCGCCGAGATCGGATTGAACGACAGGTTACCCCAGAGCTTGACCCAGATCTCGCTGCGGATATCGGTGCGCACCGGCGCCTGCATGCCGGCGGCGATCATCGCCTCGGCGAGGCGGGTGGCGCGGGGGCTCTTCTCCCCCGACGGTTCGCCGAGGGAGATGCGCGCGCCGTATTCGTGGCGGATGACGCCGGGCGCCTCGACCTCCGCCGCGACATAGACGGCGCTGCCGATCGCCCGCTCCGGGCCGAGGGTGGCGGAGATGACGCCGCCGGGATCGACCGCCTCGATCCGCGTGCCCTCATGCGCCCCGCCGGAGCGGTGGAAGTACCACCACGGGATGCCGTTCTGCATGGTGACGACGGCCGTATCCGGGCCGAGCAGCGGCGCGATGGCCGGCAGGGCCGGCGCCACGGAATGCGCCTTCATGGTGAGGATGACGTAGTCCTGCACGCCGAGTGTCGCCGCGTCGTCGCTGGCGCGCACCGGCCAGGTCGCATCCGTCTCGCCCTCGATCAGGCGGAGGCCGCGCTCGCGCAGCGCCGCAAGGTGCTCGCCGCGGGCGACGAGCGACAGCTCGACCTGCCCGGCCGCCGCGAGCTTCGCCGCGAGATGGCCGCCGATCGCCCCGGCCCCGAAGATCGCGATCCGCATCAGCCGAGCCCCAGCTTCCCGGCGAGGCCGATGCGCTGCAGCTTGCCGGTCGCCCCCTTCGGGATCTCTTCGAGAACCAGCACCTTCCGCGGCACCTTGAAGTCGGCGAGGCGGCTCGCGCAGAAGGCGCGGATCTCGGCCTCGGTCGCGGTCGCGCCCTCGCGCAGCACGACCGCGGCGGCGACGTCCTCGCCGAGCTTGTCATGGGGCATGGCGAAGGTCACCACCTGGGCGATGGCGGGGAAGTCCATCAGCACCTCGTCGACCTCGCGCGGCGAGATCTTCTCGCCGCCGCGGTTGATGATCTCCTTGAGGCGCCCGGTGACGCGGAGATAGCCCTCGGCGTCCATCGTCCCCTGGTCGCCGGTGTGGAACCAGCCGAAGGCGAAGGCGGCCTCGTTGGCTGCCGGGTTGGCCTCGTATCCGGCGGTCACATTCGGTCCGCGAATGACGATCTCGCCAACCGTGTCGGCACCGAGCAGCGTCCCGTCCTCGGCCATGATCGCGACCTCGGGGCCGGCGGCGATGCCGACGCTGCCCGGCTTCCGCGGCGCCGGCGGCAGCGGGTTCGAGGCCATCTGGTGGGCGGCCTCGGTCATCCCGTAGGATTCGATCACCGGGCAGCCGAAGGCCGCCTCGAGCTCGGCCATCACCTGCGGCGGCAGCGACGCCGTGGACGAGCGGATGAAGCGGAGGCTCGCCGCGGCGACCGCCTCCGGGTTGCGCGCGGCGCGGGCGAGGATCGCCTGGTGCATCGTCGGCACCGCCGTGTACCAGGTCGGCGCCGCTTCGCCGAGAAGGGCGAAGAAGCGCAGCGCGTTGAACCCCGGCGCGCAGAAGGTGCTGCCGCCGGCGGCGAGCGAGGACAGCACCGCCGCGATCAGGCCGTGGATATGGAACAGCGGCATGATGTTGAGGCAGCGGTCGTCCGCCGTGAGCCGCAGCGTCGCCCCGATATGGCCGGCGGAGGCGGCGATATTGGCGTGGGTCAGCGGCACGAGCTTCGGCCGCGACGTGGTCCCCGAGGTGTGGAGGAGGAGGGCGATGTCGCCGGGCTCGGCGGGGCCGGGTCGTGCGGGGCTGCCGGCCGTCACGCCGTCGAGGGTGAAGGCGCCGGCCGGTCCGTCGGGCGCCGCGACGAGGCGGATCACGGCGATGCCGCGGCGCTCGGCGACGGCGACCGCCGGTCCGGTCTCGTCGGCGGCGACCACCAGCGCCTTCGCGCCGATGTCGGAGAGGTAGAAGTCGAACTCGTCCTCGCGATAGGCGGGGTTGAGCGGCGCCGTGGGGGCGCCGGCCGCGATGGCGAGGAAGGCGGTCGCCATCTCGGGGCCGTTGGGCAGCACGATCGCCACCCGGTCGCCGCGGCCGATACCGAGGCTGTTGAGCCGCGCCACCGTCGCGCCGATC
>JAEZEN010000369.1 GCA_023433185.1 Pseudomonadota bacterium
GCTTTTCCGGCGCGACGCTGTGGAGTCTCGCGCCGGACCGCACCCTCCGCCTCCTTACCGAAGGGCTCGGCTACGAGCTCGCCGGCGAGGAACCGGGCCGCCCCCGGCTCCGCGCCGCGGGCGAGGCCGCGATCGGCCGCCACCTCGACGTGATCACCGCGACCGGCGCAACCCGGGCCCGGCCCGGCGCCGGCACCGTCCACCACATCGCCTTCCGCGTGCCCGGCGATGCCGAGCAGGAAGCCTGGCGGTCCCGGCTCGCCGGCCTCGGCTACGACGTCACGCCGGTCATCGACCGGCAGTATTTCCATTCCATCTATTTTCGCGAGCGGGGCGGTATCCTGTTCGAGATCGCCACCGATCCGCCCGGCTTCGCGGTCGACGAGGCGCCGGAGAAGCTCGGCACGGCGCTCAGGCTGCCGGCCCGCTACGAGCAGGATCGGGCACG
Source organism: Pseudomonadota bacterium (assembly GCA_023433185.1). The sequence continues at coordinate 449 of JAEZEN010000369.1, forward strand.
GATCGAGAAGCGCCTGCCGCCGGTCCGCCTCCCCGGCGGCGAGACGGTCGGCGGCTGAGCCGGCGCGCAGGCGCTTCGCAGAAGAGAGGCCGGGCAGGCGTGCGCATCCTCCTCCATGTCGGCATGCCGAAGGCAGGATCGACGGCGCTTCAGCAGGCCTTCGCCGGGGCGCGGGAAGCGCTTGCGCGGCGCGGCATTCTCTATCCGCAGGCTCCGCTGTTCCAGGACAGCCAGAACTTCATCGTGGCCGGCCTCGAGGAGCGGCGCCATGCCTTGCCGCGGATGATCCGCGGCGCCTATGAGGGGCGGATGGAAGAGCTCCAGCCGGCGTTCGACAGGTGGCAGGAGGGGCTTGAGGAGATCGTTGCGTCAAGCCGCCCCGAGAGGCTCGTGATCTCGTCCGAGTGGCTGTTCGGCCTCCGTGGGGCGAGCAAGTTCGATCGCCTCGGCAGGTTCCTCGCGGCTCTCGGCGGTCGGGTCGAGGTCGTCGCCTATGTCCGTCGTCCGTCGGACCAGTATCTGTCCGCCATCCAGCAGACCCTCAAGGGCTCCCACGTCATCCGCCCGCCGGCCGCGATCCGCTACCGGACCCCGCTCGAGGGCTTCGCCCGCATCGCCGCGGAGGTTCACGTCGTCCGGTACGACCGGGCGGCTTTCCCGGAGGGAGACATCGTGCGCCACTTCGTCTCCGCTTTCCTGCCGGATGCGGGCGGGGCGATCGGGAGCGCGGGCGAGCGGAGCGCCAACGCCACGATCAGCGCCGAGGGCATGGCGATCCTCGCCGGCTACCGCCGGGTCAACCACCGCAAGAACCGCGGCCGCTTCACGGCCGATACCGACCGGCTGATCGAGGCGATCCGGGATGCCGACGCTGCGATCGGCGGGGAGATGAGGCCCCGGCTGCTGCCCGCCATCCGCGATGCGGTCGACGGCGTCTCCGTCGACGTCCTCTGGCTGCGCGATGTCCACGGCATCGTCTTCGACGGGCTCGACTATGACCGCGTCGCCGCCGCCCCGCCGCCAGACTTGGCGGGCGAGCGCCGCAGGCCGAAGCTGCGCCCGGCGGGCATCGAGGAGATCTGCATCGTCGATCCCGATCGTCGACACGACATCGCGATGCGCGCCATGTATGCCCTGGCCGCCGGCGAGCGCCCGAGCGCGGCGCCCTGGCGCAATGTCAGTCTCTGGCTAAGAGGTCGTGCAAGACAGGGGAGGCGATGAGGCCGCGGCAGATCGTGGTGATGTCGTCCTTGTCGAGGCTGGCCCTGCCTTCGACGTTCTTCTCGGGGTGCGGGCCCGAGAGTCCCTGCCGGTACTCCTCCTCCAGCGCCAGGCGGTCCTCTGCCGACAGCCACGTCTTCACGGCATCGATCTCGGCACGGTTGGCCTCGAGGATGCGGACGCGGTCTTCGGCCCCGAGGGTGACCACCTTGGGGCTTGGCGATAGTTTCTCCTCGATCGGGGCGATCGCGACGTTGAGGGCGTGGCGGAGGGCGCGGTCGATCTCGACGTTCTTCGACTTGAGGCGGTCGAAGACCATCCCCCGGATCACGAAGCCGCTCAGCGTCATCGGGGCGTTGGCATAGACCTCGGTGACGGTCCCGGGATGGGCGAGGTCGGCGCCGGCGAGGGCGAAGATCCGCCGGAGGTAGGCTTCGTAGCCGCTCTTCGAGAAGTAGAGGACCTTGACCCGGTCGGCGCCGAGCCGTGCCTGCCAGTGCTCGATGTCCTTGCTGTAGTCGACCAGTTCGCGGCTTCGGGTCCGGCCGCGGCCGGCGCGCAGCATCTGGTTGTTCATCGAGTCGATCATCTCGTCCGGCCGGCGCACCGCATAGACGACCGACACGTCGTCGGACAGCCCGTCGAAATAGCCGAGGAACCTGTCCTTGACCGGCGGCGGCGCGAAGGAGAGCAACTCCGTCGAGACCAGCAGGCGACGGGCATCCTTCTTGCGGATCTCGGCTGCGAGCTTGGTCCGGTTGGCGACGTAGCTCTCGTCGCCGGCGGACGCATCGAGCGCCGCCTTGGCGGCATGGAAGAGGAGGTGGTGCGCCACCGAATCGGGATCTGGGATACCCTGGTTGGCGCGGCTCCCGGTCTTCGGGTAGAGCACGCCGAACGCCTCGAGGAAGAGCACTCGGTTCTTCTGCGCTATCGCCTGAATCGTGCTGGTCGCCGTCTTGTAGCAGCCAGCGTGGATGACAACCGGAAGCATGGGTCTCCGCCAGGGGGGCCTTCGCGCCGGGTGGTGGGCGCGCGCGCCTGTCCGCCTATGGTTAAGCGCAGCCGTTGCCGAATGTCGAGAGACATGCGACGGCCGGCCGGTGCGGCGGAAAGCGTTGGACACCGCAAAGCGGCAACGTTACCTAGGCCGACTATCTTCCCGGAAGCGATGCGCAGATGACGGTTGTCCTCCATATCGGCACCCACAAGACCGGAACCACGGCCATCCAGCGCTTCGCCGCTGCGAACCGGGCGAAGCTGCGATCCCGCGGGCTGTGGTACCCTTCCTATGACGAGATCAAGCTCTTCGTGCATTACGGCCACCACCACGTGGCCCACGCCGTGGCCAACGAGAACGGCAACCGGCTGTCGATCGAGGACACCCGGCGCTTCGTCGACCATGTGCTCGCCAAGCGGCGCCCCGGCGAGACTCTGCTGATCAGCGCCGAGCCGTTCTACCGCCACGTCCTGCCTGCCGAAGGTGGCTACTGGGCCGAGCGCAAGGCCTATATCGACCGCCTCCGCACCTTCTTCCCCGGCGATGACGTGAAGGTGCTGGCGATCGTCCGGCGCCAGGACACGTTCGCCCGTTCGCTCTATCAGGAGCGGATCAAGGTCACCAAGTACCGCCAGACGTTTCGTGATTTCATCGCCGACCGGCATCCGTTCGAGTATTACGAGCACTTCCGGCTGTTCGAACAGGCCTTCGGGACGGTGGACGTGCTGCTCTACGAGGATCTCGCGGCGGCGGGGCTGATCAACGCCTTCTTCGCCCATCTCGGCATCGATGTCGCGAGCATCACCGGACGACCCTCCGCCAATCCTTCGCTGCCGATCGAACTCGTCGAGTTCAAGCGCATCCTCAACGGCACGCCACTGTCGCCGGAGCGCCTCAAGGAGATCGGTGTCCTTCTTCTCGACAAGGCGGATCGGGTCAGGAGCATCGAGCGGGGCGGGATCGACTGGCTCTCGGTGGAGGAGATGGCCGCCTTCTACGAGTCCTTTTCCGAGACCAACGAGAAGCTCCGCGCGGCATACCTGCCGGCGCGCCCTGCGCCTCTCTTTCCCGCCTTCGCACGACCGGCGGGAGACGCCGTGCCGGCGGTCTATGAAGGCATGTCGGCCGGCCGCTTCGCCAACATTGCCGCCGAGCTCCTGCTTTGAGCGAGCGGGTCGCCAGGAAGCCTCCGGACGAGGTGCCGGCGCCTGTCGAGGAAAAGTCGTCGGACCCCGGAGCGCGCTTCCGGTCCGGGAAGACGGTCGCCATCGTCATCCGCCTCCTGGCGGATCGCAGCGGCGGCGCCGAGCGCATCTATGTCGAGCTGGCCAGCATGCTCGCGGAGCGCGGCTACGAGGTGACCTGCCTGCATTTCGACCACAGCCGCGCCAAGCCGTTCTTCGACCTCCATCCGCGCGTCGAGCTGATCAACCTTCACCCCGAGAGGATCCCGTACCGCCACCGGCTGGCCCGCTGGGCCTCGCGGCGCGCGTTCTTCCCGAAATCGCTCCGCGAGAAATGGGGCTGGTTCGCCGCCAACGACATCTTCATCGGCCAGCTACGCGACTACTTCGCCTACCGCCGGCCCGACGTGGCGGTGACCTTCATGCCGCCGGCCAACACGCCCGCCCTGCTCGCCGCGGCGGGAACCGGCATCAAGGTGATCCCGACCAACCACAACGTCCCTGCCGAGGACTACACCTCCCGCGAGCGCTGGGATCCGAGCGCGATCGACCGTGCCGCCCGCCTCGCCGCCCTCGACCACGCGGCACGCATCCACGTCATCTTCCCGCGTTTCGGGGACTGGTTCCCGCAGCACCTGCAGGCGCGCATCGTGGCGATGCCGAACTACGTGTCGGAGGAGATCCTCCGCGCCGTTCCAAAGCCGGTGCGGGAGCCCCGCATCCTTGCCGTCGGCCGGCTGGCCAAGGTCAAGAACTACCACACCCTCCTCGCCGCCTGGGCCCTGATCGCCGGCGACCATCCCGAGTGGAAGGTCGTCATCTATGGGGTCGGCCCGCAACTGAAGGTGCTGAAGGCGGAGGCGCAGCGGCTCGGCGTCGAGGATTCGTTCCTGCTGGAGGGACATCGCGGCAACCTCGGCGAGGAATATGCCCGTCTGTCCATCTTCTGCCACCCGGCCCATTTCGAGGGCTTCGGCCTCGCGGCCGCGGAGGCTCTCGCCCTCGGCATGCCCGTCGTCGCCTATGCCGACTGCCCGGGGGTGAGCGAGTTCGTCGTCGACGGGGTCAACGGCCTCATGGTGGACAGGAAAGGGGGCGCCGAAGCGCTCGCGGCGGCTCTGCGGACGCTGATCGAGGACGCGGACCTCCGCCGCAGGCTCGGCGAAGCCGGGCCCGCGAGCGTCGCCGGGTTCACCCAGGCTCGCTATGCCGAGCGCTGGATCGAGGTCATCGAGGAGGTCACCGGACCGGGGGGGCAGAATGCCGACCCTTGATATTCTCATCCCCCACTACAACGACGTCGCCGGCCTCGATCTGACGCTCCGCTCGATCGCCGCGCAGACCTGGGACGGCGACCTCCGCGTCGTCATCGCCGATGACGGCTCGAAAGCCGGGGCCGCCGCCGAGGCGCGCGCCCTCGCCGAGGGGTTCGCGCACCCGGTCGTGTTTCTCGCCAACGCCCGCAACCGTGGACGGCCCTATACGCGGAACGTCCTCCTCGATGCGATCGACAGCCCTTATGTCGCCTGGCTCGATGCCGGCGACGAATGGTATCCCGAGAAGCTCGCCGCGCAGTTCGAGGCGCTCCTCGGGCTGGAGGCGGCAGCCCCCGGCGAGGCGCTGTGGATGTCCTGCCACTATCACTGGAAGTGGCTCGACCAGCAGGCCTATCGGGTGAAGCGCCAGCTGACCGAGCAGGACCAGGTCAAGGCGCTCCTGGTCGGCACCGATCTCCGCGCCTATCTGTGGACGCTGCTCGGCCGGGCGGAGACCTTCCGCAATGTCGGCTGGTTCGACGAGAGGCTGCCGCGGCTCCAGGATCTCGACTATTTTATGCGCTTCGTGCTGAAGCGCGGCCGGATCGTCGAACCCGGCCGGCCCGAGGCGCTCTGCGTCTACCACAAGTCCGATCTCGGGCGGAGCGCGGCGCAGATCCGCCAGTGCAATGCCTACATCTTCGACAAGTACCGCGTGCTCTACAACCGCTACGGCAGCAAGTTCCGCCGGACGCGGCTCTTCAACATGGAGATGCACTCGGCCCGCTTTGCCGCCAACAACGACGACCACGAACTGGCGCGTGAATATATGTGGAAGGCGGCCCGGGCGCGGCCCCGCCTCTTCCTCCGCCACCTGAAACGCAGGGGTTTCCGCCTCCGCCCGTGAGGCGCACGCGCCGCCTGCCGCAAATTTCCGCGCAACTCAGGCGGTCATCCGATTGCCTCATCCCGGACGCTTCGCTATCGTCCCCGGAAGACCGTGCCAGAAGGCCGGTCGCGACAACGATAACGAGTGCAGGGAGGCACTTTCCGGATGAAGAATCACGTTTTCGGCGTCCTCGCGGCGGCCGCAGTCGTCCTCGGTGGCGGCAGCGCCATCGCGCAGGATACGATCAAGATCGGCTTCCTGCCGGGCGTGGTCGATCCGTTCTATCAGGTGATGCAGCTCGGCGTCGAAAAGGCCGCCGCCGACCTGGGCATCGAAGTCGTCACGCAGATCCCGCCGACCTGGGGCGTCGAAGTCCAGACCCCCATCCTCGACGCGCTCGTCGCCCGCGGCGACCTCGACTACATCATCACTGCACCCAC
>JAEZEN010000504.1 GCA_023433185.1 Pseudomonadota bacterium
GGCCAGGTAGGAGCGCACGTTGTTGGCGCGCCGCTGCGACAGGCCAACGTTGTAGGCGTCCGAACCCGAACGGTCGGCGTGGCCGGCCAGGGTCACCGACGCGTGGCCGGTCTGCGCATAGGCAGCGGCAGCATTGTCGAGGATCGCGGCGGCAGCCGGGGTGATCTCGTCCTTGTCCCAATCGAAGAAGACGATGAACGGACCGATGGGCGGCGGCGCCGGGCACTCTTCGGTGGCCAGGATGACCGAGCCGTTCGGGCAGGTCTTCGTCTCGGGCGGAGGCGGCGGCGCCGGCGGAGCGACGCAGACGCCCGTCGCATCGCGGGTCCAGCCGTCCGGGCACGGCGGCGGCGGCACGGGCGCCGGCGGAGCGCCGAAGTTGAAGGTGATGCCGCCGAGCAGCGAGTGCGAGCGGAACCGCGACTCGGACTCGAGACCGCGGAAGTCCACGGTCCGCACATTGTCCGCGTTGAAGAAGCGATAGCGAAGCGTGATGTCGACATTGTCGCTGATCGCCTGCCGCAGGCCGGCCACGACCTGCCACGCGAAGCGCGTGTCGCTGTCGTCGATCGCCGCGCCCTGGTTCGAGAAGGCGCGCACGTTGTTGTAGTCGATCCGGGCGATACCGACGCCGCCGCCGACGAAGCCGCTGACGCCGTCATCGTCGCCGAAGTCGAGCATGCCGTTGATCATGAAGCTCAGCGCGCTGCTGCGACCGCCACCGGCAGGAAGGATATCCGGGGTGACCGGAGCGCCGACGATCGCCGCGGCGCCGGGCAGACCGACCGCAGTTTCGATGTCGTCCACGCGGGCCCGCTTGTAGGCCACTTCGGCCTCGATGCGGAACGCACCCAGGTCGTAACCGACGAACAGCGAGGCGTCATAGCCATAGTCGTGGTTGAGCACGATCTGGCTGGTGCCGCCGCCAGCCGGAACGACCGGCTGCAGGCCGAAGTCGAATCCGACGTCCTCGACGATGGTCGCGCCGAAATCGCCCCCGACGTACCATGCGCCGTTGCGCGCAAGTGCCGGCGTGGCGAGCACGGTAGACGACAGCGCCACAACAATGGCGAGCTTCCGCATAATCTTCCCCTTTCTTCAGCGTCCCAAGCGGGATCGACCCAAAACTCTTACGGTAAGCGGGGTTTCCACGCAAGCACGCTTCACCCCACACCTGTTGCTGAAAAGCCGCAGCCCACCCGGAAGATGAACCGCAGATGACCAGTCAGCACCGTAACGATCCCTAACCGCCTCGGTTTCACTGGAAAAGAGAAGTTTTTCATTCGATCAGGCCATGTGTCCTTAGTGCAACAATGACCGCGTCGATGGCGGTCCTTGCTTCGGCATCAATTGTCGTTCCTCCTGAAGGACTTGCGACCGTTTCAAGGCGTTCTCCGACCACCTTCTGGCCACCGATGGTTAACGATGAAACCGCCCATTCGCCGTCGTTCCACGCCTCGCCGGTCCAGCGCATCGCGTAACCTCTGTCAGTGTTCCAGACGGTCATTCCCGGAACCGGGCCGAGGAACCGCCACCCGCCGGCCGTCCAGCATGCCAGCTTGCCGGCCTGGCCGGCCCATGCGCCCGTCGCGCCGGGGGGCACGATCCAGCACGACCCGATCGCGGGATTCGCGGGAACAATGTCCGTGGGACCTTCGACCGCGCAGGTGTGCAGTGCGGCGTCGATGAGCGCCAGCGCCTCGTTGTGGAATGCCTCCTTCTGGGCCTGGCCCGGCAAGATGAAGGGCAAGGCGAATCGGGGGCTGGTTTCAGTCATGGCGATTTCCCTGGTTCAAGCGAGGATGAGGGACGCGGCCCTGGACACCGCGAGGCTGCCGAGCTGGCAGACGGTGAGCGTCAGCGGCCCGGGCCCGTCCGATGCGCGCTCCGCGGCCGCATAGAGATAGCTGCTCTCGGTCGTCTCGACGCTGCGCTCGAAGCCGGGCCCGGCGAGCACGACACGGTATCGCTCCGCTTCTTCACCGAGCGGGGCATCGATCCCGTCCAGCCATGACCAGCCGAGCCGGCTGCGGCGAGTCCAGGAGATGGCGAGATCCCCCGCGGGCGTTTCCAGGACGCGAAGATGGACCGGGCTCGGCGGGCGCAGGATCTCACCCGCAACGAGATGCGTGGCGATCGGCGCGTCGGGAAAGTCCCCGACGCCGCTGGCCATCACCTGCGCCATCGCACCTGCGGGCGCCTCGGTCGCCGCCAGCGTGTCGCGCGCGAGCAAGGTGAAGGCCTCGCCCGGGGCGTGGCTCGCGCTTGCCCATTCCGTGGCCCTCCGGCCGCGCAGCAAGCGCGTGAGGCGGAACCGGTGCCCGCCGAGGGGCTCGGCCATGCCGAACTGGATCAGTTCCTCTCCGATCGCGGCGAGATTTGCGCCGGAGACAAGTGCGTCGTCGTTTCGCCCCTCGAGCCACATGCCGTCGTTGAGCAGCTCGATCTCGACCGAAGACTGCATGTCGAACAGGGTCGACCCGGCCGGCGGCAAGGCGTCCAGCGCCACACCCATGACCGCCGGCCCCGCCGTCGTCCCGCCATCCTGCCAGCTCTCGCCGCCGTCGAGACTGGTGAGCAGCGCGGCACGGCGCCAGCCTTCGCTTTCCCCCGCCGCCGCAACGAAGACCAGCGGCCTGGTCTCCGTGCCGTCGCCCAGGGGCAGTTCGAGCAGGCGCAAAATCGTCGGCCCGTGCGGCACGTCGCATTCGACCACCGGACGACCGGGACTCGCCGCGAGTTCGGGCGGGGGCGCGACCGGCACGCTGATCAGATCCAGGGTCACGCTCATGGCGCCCAGCACCTGCCGCTCCACGCGCCAGAGTCCGGGCTGACCCGTGATCCGGACATGCCGGCCCGGCCGGATTTCGGCATGTCGCCAGCC
>JAEZEN010000573.1 GCA_023433185.1 Pseudomonadota bacterium
CGTCTCGGGCGCGACCGATGTCGGCCTCTGGGTGACGAAGCAGATGCGCGACCTGCCCAAGCTCATCCTCACGGGGCGCGCCCGCGGCTTCGACCAGATCGCCGATACCGGCCGCGAACTGATGATCGGCGCCGGCGCCACCTACGCGCAGGCGGAGCCCTTTCTCCGCGCCATCGATCCGGACCTCGGAGAGCTGCTCCGCCGGCTGGGATCGAAGCAGGTCCGCGCCGCCGGCACCATCGGCGGCAACGTCGCCAACGGCTCGCCGATCGGCGACATGCCGCCGGTCCTCATCGCCCTCGACGCGACGCTCGAACTGCGCCGCGGCAAGGAGGAGCGGTCGATGCCGATCGAGGCGTTCTTCATCGACTACGGCAAGCAGAACCGCGAGCCGGGCGAACTGGTCACCGGGATCGTCGTGCCGAAGCTCGACGGCAGCCAGATCTTCCGCTGCTACAAGATCTCGAAGCGCATCGACCAGGACAACTCCTCGGTCATGGGGGCCTTCCGCTTCACCGTCGGCGAGGACGGGGCGATCACCGAGGCGCGCATCGCCTTCGGCGGCATGGCCGCGACGCCGCGCCGCGCGACCCGGGCCGAACACGCGCTGAACGGGGCGCAGCTGCGGGATTCGCGGGCCTGGGCGCGGGCCTTCGCGGCGCTCCGCGACGATTTCTCGCCGATCGACGACCATCGCGCCAGCGCCCGTTACCGCACCGAGACTGCCCATGCCCTCCTCGGCAAGGCGCTGATCGAAGCGGCCGGCACGGCGTCCAGCCGGACCCGGCTCGTCGGCCGGCGCGAGGTGGCCTGAGATGGACGACGGCGGCATCGAAGCGCGCGACCGCCCGCTCGCGGTCGTCCGCCAGCCGCTGCCGCACGACAGCGCGATCAAGCACGTCACCGGCGCCGCGGTCTATACCGACGACATCCGCGAGCCTTCCGGCACGCTCCATGCCGCGCCGGGCTACGCGCCGATCGCCGCCGGCCGCGCCACCCGCATCGACCTGGAGGCGGTGCGCAAGGCCCCGGGCGTTGTCGCGGTGATCACCGCCGACGACATCCCCGGGACGAACGACATCAGCCCCAAGGGGATCGGCGACGATCCGGCCATCACGCCGGACAAGGTGATGTTCTACGGGCAGGTCCTCTATGTCGTCCTCGCCGAGAGCCGCGATGCCGCGCTGCGGGCCCGCAAGCTCGCCCGCATCGCCACCGCGCCCGGCATGCCGCTCATCGATGTCGACGACGCGATCGTCGCCAACAGCCACGTCCACCCGGACTACGGCTTCAGCCGCGGCGACACCGCCGACGAGATCGCGCGCTCGCCGCGCGACGTCACCGGCGAGTTCCGCATGGGCGGGCAGGAGCACTTCTATCTCGAGGGGCAGGTCGCGCTCGCCATTCCCGGCGAGGACGGCGACATGCTGGTCCATTCCTCGACCCAGCATCCGAGCGAGGTCCAGCACGTCGTCGCCCATGTGCTCGGGCTCGACTCGAACCAGGTCACGGTCGAGGTCCGCCGCATGGGCGGCGGCTTCGGCGGCAAGGAGAGCCAGGCGACGCAGTGGGCGGTGCTCGCCGCGCTCGGCGCACGGAAGACGGGACGCCCGGTGAAGGTCCGGCTCGACCGCGACGACGACATGATCATGACCGGCAAGCGTCACGACTTCCGGGTCGACTACCACGCCGGGTTCGGCAAGGACGGCATGCTCCGCGCCGTCGACGTCACCCTGTCGGGCCGCTGCGGCTACTCCGAGGATCTCTCCCTCGGCGTCGTCGATCGTACCGCCTTCCACGCCGACGGTGCCTATTTCTACCCGGCCTGCCGGATCGTCACCCGGCGGATGCGGACCAACACCGTGTCCAACACGGCGTTCCGCGGTTTCGGCGGCCCGCAGGGCAAGCTCTTCGCCGAACGGATGATGGACCACATCGCCTATGCCATCGGCCGCGATCCGCTCGACGTGCGCAAGGCCAACATCTACGGCGCCGCGGGGCGCGACCGCACCCCCTATGGCATGCGGGTCGAGGACAACATCCTGCCCGAGATCATCGCCGACCTCGAGCAGTCGAGCGAATACTGGCAGCGCCGCCGCCAGATCGCCGAGTTCAACGCGACGAGCCCGGTCCTCAAGAAGGGCATCGCGCTGACGCCGGTCAAGTTCGGCATCTCGTTCACCCTCATCCATCTCAACCAGGCGGGGGCGCTGGTCCACGTCTATCGCGACGGCTCGATCAGCCTCAATCACGGCGGCACCGAGATGGGGCAGGGGCTGTTCGTCAAGGTCGCGCAGGTCGTCGCCGAGGAGTTCGGCGTCGAGCTCGGCCGGGTCAAGATCACCGCCACCTCGACCGACAAGGTGCCCAATACCTCGCCGACCGCGGCCTCGGCCGGCACCGATCTCAACGCCCAGGCGGCGCTGGCCGCCTGCCGCGCCATCAAGGATCGGCTCTACGAGTTCATCCTGGAGACCCGCGGCCTGCACCGCGATCATGTCCACTTCCGCGACGGCCAGGTGACGATCGGCAACGAGGTCGTCGCCTTCAACGATCTCGTCGAAGAGGCCTATGTCGCCCGCGTGTCGCTGTCCTCCACCGGGTTCTACAGGACGCCCAAGATCCAGTGGGACCGGGCCAGGGCGACCGGCCGGCCGTTCTTCTACTTCGCCTACGGCGCGTCGTGCTCGGAGGTGACGGTCGACACCATGACCGGCGAGATGAAGGTCGACCGCGTCGACATCCTCCACGATGTCGGCAAGTCGCTCAACCCGGCGATCGACATGGGGCAGATCGAAGGCGGCTTCATCCAGGGCATGGGCTGGCTGACCACCGAGCAGCTCGTGTGGGATTCCGCCGGGCGCCTCCAGACCCATGCCCCCTCGACCTACAAGATCCCCACCGCGTCGGACACGCCGCGGGACTTCCGCATCGCGCTCTACGAGTCGGGCGGCAACCGCGAGGATTCGATCTACCGGTCCAAGGCGGTGGGCGAGCCGCCGCTGATGCTCGCGACGTCGGTGTTCTCGGCGATCACCGACGCCATCCTGAGCCTCAAGCCGGCGGTGATGCCGAACCTCGACGCACCGGCGACGCCGGAGGCGATCATGCGCGCCATCCGTGCGACGAATGCCGGAGACGGCTGATGCCCGTCTGGTCCCGTCTCCGTGACGCGATCGACCGCCACCACAGGGCGGCGATGGTGACGGTGGCGGTGGTGCGGGGATCGTCGCCGCGCGAGCCGGGGGCGCGGATGATCGTCAATCCCGACGGTAGCTTCACCGGCACGATCGGCGGGGGCGCGCTCGAATGGCAGGCCTTCGGGCTCGCGCAGGGCATGCTCGGCCGCGACGACGGCCCCCGCGCCGAGTGCCGCCCTTTCGCCCTCGGGCCGGAGCTCGGCCAGTGCTGCGGCGGTCGCGTCGAGCTCGTCCTCGAAGTGTTCGGGCCCGAGGCGCGGGACATGGTCGCCGGGTTCGCGGCGCGCGAGGCAGCCGGACCCTTCGCCACGACCGGCAGGATCTCGCCCGGCGGCGTCGACCGGCAGGTGTCGCCCGAGCCGTTTGCGCCCGGGCATGCCGAACTGGCCGGGGGCGTGCTCCGCGAAGGCTTCGGCGACGCCCGCCGCCCGCTGATCCTGTTCGGCGCCGGACATGTCGGCCGGGCGCTGGCGCTGGCGCTGGCGCCGCTGCCCTTCGCCGTGACCTGGGTCGATCCCCGCCCCGACGCCTTTCCGGCGCACCTGCCGCCCAACGTCTCGCCGCGCCATCTCGCGGACCCCGCGACGGTCCTCGCCGACGCCCCGGACGGGGCGTTCGTCGTGGTGATGACCCACAGCCACGCTCTCGACCTCGATATCGTCGCCGTCGCGCTCCGGGCCGACAGGTTCCCCCATGTCGGGCTCATCGGGTCGGACACGAAGCGGGCGCGTTTCGAGAAGCGCCTGGCCGAGATGGGGCTGCCGGCGGAACGGATCGCGCGGCTCGTCTGCCCGATCGGGATTCCGGGGATCGACTCGAAGGCCCCGGCGGTGATCGCGGCGGCGACGGCGGCCGAACTCCTGGTGCACGACGAGGCACTGCGGGCAGCAGGGCGCCCCGAAATCGGGCTTTTCGTCCGACGCGTGGCCGGTTAGGCTTTCGCTACGGTGGGCGCTGAGACGAACAACGGAATTGGGGAGAGCTTCCGGAGGGCGGACGGCGAGCCGACCCTTGCCGCTGTCGGCATCACCAAGGATTTCGGCGCGCTGCGCGCCAACGACCATGTCGACTTCGCCGTCCAGCCCGGCGAGATCCACGCGCTTCTTGGCGAGAACGGGGCCGGCAAGTCGACGCTGGTCAAGATCCTCTACGGTTCGCTCCAGCCGACATCCGGCGAGATCCGCTGGCAGGGCAAGCCCGTGGTCATCCCCAATCCCGCCGCCGCGCGCCGCCTCGGCATCGGCATGGTCTTCCAGCACTTCTCGCTGTTCGATTCGCTGACCGTCGCCGAGAACATCTCCCTGGCGCTGTCCGGAGCGACGCGGCGCGACGGCCTCCGCGAACGGATCGAATCCGTCTCGAAGGAGTACGGCCTGCCGCTCCGCGCCGGGTCGATCGTCGCCGACCTCTCGGTGGGCGAGCGCCAGCGGGTCGAGATCGTGCGCTGCCTGCTCCAGGAGCCCCGGCTCATCATCATGGACGAGCCGACATCGGTGCTGACGCCGCAGGAGGCCGACGACCTCTTCGTCACCCTAAAGCGCCTCGCCGGCGAGGGCTGCTCGGTCCTCTATATCAGCCACCGGCTGGAGGAGGTGCGGGCGATCTGCCACCACGCGACGATCCTCCGTCACGGCAAGGTGGTCGGCGAATGCGACCCCCAGAAGGAGACCGCCAAGGCGCTGGCCGGCATGATGGTCGGCTCGGAGGTCCACGCCGTCCGTCCGCCCGCGCCCGCGCCGGAGGGCGCTGAGGTGCGGCTCTCTGTGAACCGGCTGTCGCAGCCGCGGCCGCATCCCTTCGCCGTCGATCTCCGCGAGGTGAGCCTCGACGTGCGCGCCGGGGAGATCGTCGGCATTGCCGGCATTGCCGGCAACGGCCAGGACGAGCTGTTCGGTGCGCTCTCGGGCGAACGCCTCGCCGCGGACGACGGCGACCTGCGGATCAACGGCACCGCCTGCGGGCGGAAGGGCATCACCGCGCGCCGCCGGCTCGGTGCCGCCTTCGTGCCCGAGGAGCGCCTCGGCCACGGTGCGGTGCCGCGGTTCCGGCTGTCGTCGAACATCGTCCTGACCCGCTACGCGACCGGCGACGGCGTCGCCAGCGGCGGGGTCATCGACGCGCCCGTGGCGCTGCGGATCGCCGAGCGGGTGTCGAGTGCCTACGACGTGCGCAAGGGGACGCCCGACCCCGAGGCCAGCGCGCTGTCGGGCGGCAATCTCCAGAAGTTCGTCGTCGGGCGCGAGATCGACCGGAAGCCGACGGTGCTGGTCGTGAGCCAGCCGACATGGGGCGTGGATGCCGGCGCGGCGACCACCATCCGCCAGGCGCTCGTCGACCTTGCGCGATCCGGCTCGGCGATCGTGATGATCAGCCAGGACCTCGACGAGATTCTCGAGATATCCGATCGTATCGCGGTGATGGCCAACGGCCGGCTTTCGCGGGCGCGCCCGCGCGCCGACCTGCCGCGCGAGGCGATCGGCCTGATGATGACCGGCATCGGCATGACCGACGACGGGGAGGCCGCGCATGCGCATTGAGCTGATCCGCCGCCCGGAGCGCTCGAAGGCGATGGTCTGGCTGTCGCCGGTGATCGCCGTGGCCCTCACCCTCGTCGTCGGCGCGCTCATCTTCGCCGCGAGCGGCATCGACCCCCTGCGCGGGCTCTACGTCTACTTCCTCGAACCCCTGACGCTGCCCTTCACGCTCTACGAGCTGGTCGTGAAGGCGATCCCCATCGTCATCATCGCCGTCGGGCTGGCGCTCTGCTACCTCTCGAACGTCTGGAACATCGGCGCCGAGGGCCAGCTGACCGTCGGCGCGATCTTCGGCTCGCTGATCCCGATCCTGCTTCCCGGCTTCCAGACCGTCGCGACGCTGCCGCTGATGCTGGCGATGGGCGTGCTGGGCGGCGCGCTCTTCGCCGCGATCCCGGCCCTGCTCAAGACCCGCTTCGGGACCAACGAGATCCTCACCAGCCTGATGCTGGTCTACGTCGCGACCTATCTGCTCGACTGGCTGGTCCGGGGCCCGCTGCGCGACCCCCAGGGCTTCGGCTTTCCGGGCAGCCGCTCGTTCACCGACTTCCAGGTCATGCCGATCCTGTTCCCGGGCAGCCGGGTCCATCTCGGCCTGATCATCGCCCTCGTCGTCGCCATCGGCGGCTGGTTCCTCCTCCGCAAGACCATCACGGGATTTGCGATCACCACGCTTGGCCAGGCGCCGCGGGCCGGCGCCTTCGCCGGCTTCAGCCGCCAGCGCATGACCATCCTCGTGTTCGTCATCTCCGGCGGCCTCGCCGGGCTCGCCGGCATCTCGGAAGTCGCCGGGCCGGTCGGCAAGCTCGACGTGGTGATCTCGCCCGGCTACGGCTTCACCGCGATCATCGTCGCCTTCCTCGGCCGGCTGAATCCCGCGGCCATCGTCGTCGCCGGCCTCGTGCTGGCGCTCTCCTACATCGGCAGCGAGCGGGCGCAGATCGTGCTCGGCATGTCGAGCCAGACCGGCCGCGTGTTCCAGGGACTGCTGCTGTTCTTCGTCCTCGCCTGCGACACCTTCATCCTCTACCGGGTGCGCTTCGTGAAGGCGCCCTCGGGCCCGGCCGTCGCGAGGGCCGCCGAATGACCATGGCGGAAGCGATCATCGTGTCGATCATCGTCGCGTCGACGCCGCTCCTTCTCGCCGCGCTGGGCGAACTCGTGGCCGAGCGCGCGGGCGTCCTCAATCTCGGCGTCGAGGGCATGATGGTGATGGGCGCCGTCGCCGGCTTCATCGCCAGCTTCGAGACCGGCCAGCCGCTCTTCGGGGTCCTCGCGGCGATCCTCGCCGGCATGCTGACGGCTTCCCTCTTCGCGTTCGTGACGCTCGTCCTCGTCGCCAACCAGGTGGCGAGCGGACTCGCGCTGACGCTCCTCGGCCTCGGCTTCGCGGCGCTGATCGGCGAGCCCTATGCCAACAAGGCCGGGGTGAAGCTCGAGCAGATCCACATCCCGGGCCTCAGCGACATCCCGTTCATCGGACCGGTCGTCTTCGGCCAGGATCCCCTGGTCTACCTGACCGTCGTCCTCGTCGTCGCCGTGTCGTGGTTCCTGTTCCGCACCCGCGGCGGCCTCGTCCTCCGGGCAGTCGGCGACAATCACGTCTCCGCCCATGCTCTCGGCTATGGCGTCGTCCGCGTCCGCTTTCTCGCAGTCCTCTTCGGCGGTGCCTGCGCCGGGCTCGGCGGCGCGTATCTCTCGCTCGTCTCGACCTCGCAATGGCTCGACAACATGACCGCCGGCCGCGGCTGGATCGCGCTGGCGCTGGTGGTGTTCGCGACGTGGCTGCCCTGGCGGCTCGCCATCGGCGCGCTCCTCTTCGGCGCCGTCGGCATCCTCCAGTTCCACGCCCAGGCACTCGGCGTCCGGGTGCCGGCGCAGTTCCTCTCGGCGCTGCCCTATCTCATCACCATCGTCGTGCTGGTGCTGATCTCCGGCAACCGCCTGCTGATGCGCGCCAACACGCCGGCGATGCTCGGGCAGCCCTTCGTGCCGGATCGCTAAGCCCACGGCGGCCCGGAGTTTGCATTACCCGGGATTTGCGTTGATAGAATGGGGCCAAGGGGCAGGGCCCCGAGGTTGCAATCCGAAGAACAGGGGAGAGTGTGGATGTTGAAGCGGTTGATGATGGCGGCGGCCGCCGTCGGGCTCGTGCTCGGCGTGTCCGCGGCGCAGGCCGAGGAGAAGTTCAAGGTCGGCTTCGTCAATGTCGGTCCGAAGACCGACGGCGGCTGGACCCAGGGCCACTGGACCGGCGTCGAGATGCTGCAGGAGGAACTCGGCGACCAGATCGAGGTGACGTTCCTCGAGAACGTGCCCGAAGGTCCCGATGCCGAACGCGCCATCGAGGGCCTCGTCCAGGCCGGCAACAAGCTGATCTTCACCACCTCGTTCGGCTTCATGGATCCGACCCTGAAGGTCGCGGCGAAGTATCCGGACGTGATGTTCGAGCACGCCACGGGCTTCAAGACGGCGCCGAACGTCACCACCTACAATGCCCGCTTCTACCAGGGCCGCTACATCATCGGCCAGATCGCGGCGAAGCTGTCGGAGACCGGCACCGCCGGCTACATCGTGTCCTTCCCGATTCCCGAAGTGATCATGGGCATCAACTCGTTCATGCTCGGCGCGCAGTCGGTCAATCCCGACTTCAAGCTCAAGATCGTCTGGATCAATTCGTGGATGGATCCGGCCAAGGAGGGCGAGGCCGCCCGCGCGCTCTTCGACCAGGGCGTCGACATCATCACGCAGCACACCGATTCGACGGAGCCGCTCAAGATCGCGCAGGAGCGCGGCAAGCTCGGCTTCGGCCAGGCGCACGACATGTTCGACGCCGCGCCCAAGGCCCAGCTGACGGCGATCGTCGACAACTGGGGCCCCTACTACATCACGCGCACCAAGGCGGCCATCGAGGGGACCTGGGAGTCGCAGGCGAGCTGGGATGGCCTCGCCGAGGGCACCGTGCAGATGTCGGACTACACGAACATGCCGGAGGAGGTCGCGGTCGCCGCCCGCGAGATCGAGGCCAAGATCACCACCGGCGAGTTCCACCCCTTCACCGGGCCAATCTACAAGCAGGACGGCACCGAGGTCGTGGGTGAGGGCGTGGTCATGGACGACGGCGCGCTCCTCACCATGGACTACTACGTGAAGGGCGTCGACGGCACGCCCGGCACCAACTAGCGGGCTCCGCCCTCGCGGAGGTCTGCGGGCGCGCCTCGGTCGACGGGGCGCGCCCGTTTCATGAACGGAACCGGCGCCGCCCAATGTCCGCCTTCCTCCTCGAATGGCTGAACCTGATCCTGCGCTGGGCCCATCTCGTGGTGGGCATCGGCTGGATCGGCACGTCGTTCTATTTCATCGCCCTCGACCTCAGCCTGCGGAAGCGCGAAGGCATGCCGGAAGGCGTCTACGGGACCGCCTGGGAGGTGCATGGCGGGGGCTTCTACCACGTCCAGAAATACCTGGTGGCGCCGCCGACCCTGCCGCCCGACCTGATATGGTTCAAGTGGGAGGCCTACCTCACCTGGGTCACGGGATTCGGGCTGCTGATCGTCCAGTACTACGTCAATGCCCGCGCCTTCCTGATCAATCCCGCGGTCCTGCCGCTCCTGCCGTCGCAGGCGGTGGTGATCTCGATGCTCGGCCTGCTCCTGGGATGGCTGGTCTATGACCGCATCTGCAAGTCGGCGCTCGGCCGCGATCCGACCGTGCTCGCGGTGCTGGTCTTCGCCCTCGTCGTGTTTGCGGCCTGGGCCTTCACCCAGGTCTTTTCGGGCCGCGGGGCCTTCATTCATGTCGGCGCCTTCATCGGCACCATCATGGCGGTCAACGTCTTCGGCATCATCATCCCGAACCAAAAGAAGATCGCCGCCGCGCTGATGGCGGGCAGAGCGCCCGACCCGGCGCTCGGCGCCCAGGGCAAGCAGCGCTCCGTTCACAACAACTACCTCACGCTCCCCGTCCTCGTGCTGATGGTGAGCAGCCACTACCCGATGCTCTACAGCCACCCGCATTCCTGGCTGGTGGTGACGCTGATCGTCGTGATCGGGGCGGCGGCGCGGCACTTCCTCAACCGCCATGATGCGGGCGACCCGCTTGCCAGGGTCTGGTGGACGCTCCCCGTGATGGCGGTGGGGCTGGCTGCGGCGCTCTGGCTGACCGCGCCGCGCCAGGTGGAGACCGGCGGCGTCGTGGTCACCGACGGCGAGGTGCTGACGATCCTCGCGCGGCATTGCGCGATGTGCCATTCGCCGCGGCCGAGCCACGAAGGCTTCGACGCGCCGCCGAAGGGCGTCGTTCTGGTGTCGATCGACGATCTCGTGCGCAACCGGGAGCAGGTGCTTGCCCAGACCGTGCACGGCGACGCCATGCCGCTCGGCAACGAGACGGGGATGACCGAGCAGGAACGGGCGGCGCTTGGCGCGTTCCTGACGGGGCGGTAAGAAAGGCCGATCGTTCCTTGTGATCGTCTGAGGAGGCTACCCTGAACAGTCCCACCTCCGTCATTCCGGCGAAAGCCGGAATCCATCGCGGTCCGGGCAATCTCCTGATCTGCTCCAGCGTCACCGTTAGCGATGGACCCCGGCCTTCGCCGGGGTGACG
>JAEZEN010000607.1 GCA_023433185.1 Pseudomonadota bacterium
CTCCCATCGTCATGGCGCAGGTCGAGCCGCCGGCGGGGGAGCCGGTGCCGCCGCCCGGCGAGGAGCCGGCGCCGGAGCCTGGGCCCTCCGGCATCGACCCCGCGACCTCTGACGCGGCGACCGAAGAGCCCGGGCTCCCGGTGGCGCCCGAGGCTGCGCCGCGTCCGGCCCTGCCGGTGCTCGATGCCGGTGCCGACTGGCCAGCCTATGGCGGCACCTATCACGCAACGCGGTACACACCGCTTGGCCAGATCACGCGCGACAACGTCGCCCGGCTCGAGGAAGTCTGGCAGTTCCGCACCGGCGACATGCCGGCCGAGGGCGACGGCAGCTACTCCCCCGAAAACACCCCGCTCAAGGTCGGCGACACGCTTTTCGTCTGCTCGGCGATGGGCATCGTGATCGGCGTCGACGCCGCCACGGGCCTGGAGGAATGGCGCCATGACCCCGGCGTCTCGACCGACGCGATTCCCTATGGCGCGACCTGCCGGGGCGTCGCCTATTTCGAGGTGCCCGACGGCGGGGATGCGCTGTGCGCCACCCGCGTGCTGTGGGGAACGCTCGACGCGCGCCTGATCGCGGTCGACGCGGTGACCGGACAGCTTTGCCCCGAGTTCGGGCAGAACGGCATGGTCAATCTCGAGGAGGGGATCGGCGACACGGTGCCGGGCTGGTACTCGGTCACCTCGCCGCCGACCATCGTCCGCGGCGTCGCGGTGATGGGCGCTCAGGTCAAGGACGGCCAGGCCGAGGATGCGCCATCGGGCGTGGTCCGCGGCTACGATGCCGTGACCGGCGAACTCGCCTGGGCCTGGGACATGGAGCGTCCCGGCGAGACCGGGCCGCCGCCCGAGGGCGAGGTCTATTCGCGGGGCACGCCGAACATGTGGACCATCGCCTCGGCCGACGAGGAGCTCGGGCACGTCTATCTGCCGCTCGGCAATTCGTCGGTCGACTACTACGGCTCGAACCGCAGCGCGCTCGAGAACGAATACGCGACCTCGCTCGTGGCGATCGACGTGACGACCGGCCAGCCCGTCTGGCACTTCCGGACGGTCCACAACGACGTGTGGGACTACGACCTCGGGAGCCAGGCGACGCTGATCGACTTCCCGGTCGAGGGCGGCACGATCCCGGCGCTGGTGCTGCCGAGCAAGCAGGGCGACATGTACGTCCTCGACCGGCGCACGGGCGAGTCCCTGTTCCCCGTCGAGGAGCGGCCGGTGCCGCAGGGCGGCGTCGAGCCCGACTACCTCTCGCCGGTCCAGCCGTTCTCGGCATATCACACGCTCGCCAAGCCGCCGCTCACCGAGGCGG
Source organism: Pseudomonadota bacterium (assembly GCA_023433185.1). The sequence goes on from JAEZEN010000607.1 coordinate 1,318, forward strand.
ACATGTGGGGGATGTCGCCGATCGATCAGCTCTGGTGCCGCATCCAGTTCCGCCAGTCGGCCTATGACGGCATCTACCAGCCGCCGACCACCGACCGCCACTGGATCCAGTATCCCGGCTACAACGGCGGCTCCGACTGGGGCGGCATCGCCATCGACCCGGAGCGCGGCATTATCGTTGCCAACTACAACGACATGCCCAACCACAACCGCCTGATCCCGCGCGAGGAGGCCGACGCCGCGGGCCTCTTGCCGATCTACGACGCGAGCGGCGGCGAGGAAACGCCGCTCGGCGAGGCCGGGCCGCAGATCGGCGCGCCCTATGCCATCCAGGTCAATGCCGGCTGGCGGGTCGCCGCCACCGGCCTCCTCTGCAAACAGCCGCCCTATGGCGGCATCCGGGCGATCGAGCTCGCGACCGGACGGACGCTTTGGGACCGGCCCTTCGGCACCGCGCGCCGCAACGGCCCCTTCGGCCTGCCGAGCTATCTGCCCTTCGACATCGGCACGCCCAACAATGGCGGTTCGGTCATCACTGCCAGCGGCCTCGTCTTCATCGCCGCCGCGACCGACGATCTCTTCCGCGCCATCGACATCGAAAGCGGCGAGACCCTGTGGAGCGTGGTCCTGCCGGCGGGCGGCCAGTCCAACCCGTTCGCCTTCGAGGCCGGGGGGCGTGAATTCGTGGGCATCATGTCCGGCGGCCATCATTTCATGGAGACGCCCATCGGCGATCAGGTCACGGTGTGGGCGGTACCGCAGCAGTGAGACGGCGGCGGCAGGCGCGTGCGCCCGAGCGCTATTCCGGGCTCCAGATCGGCCTGCACTGGACGATCGCCGCGCTGGTCATCCTGCAGCTCGTCTACAACGAGCCCATGCAGCAGGCCTTCGACGAGCGGCTGGAGACAGGGCGGATCGGCCTCCCCGGGGGCGGGGCGCTGGTCCATATCGTCGCCGGAAGCCTCGTGCTCCTCCTCGCCCTCGTGCGGGTCTTCGTCCGTTTCCGCCGGGGCGCGCCAGCCCCGCACAAGGACAAGCCGAAGTTCGTGACCTGGATCGGCGAGGCGACCCATGTCGCCCTCTACGTCATGATCTTCGCGATGCCCCTCACCGGGCTCGCCGCCTGGCTCTTCGGCGCCGAGGGCATCGGTGCCCTGCATGAGGTCGGACGGCTCGCCTTCATCCCGATCATCGGCCTCCACGTCATCGGCGCCCTCGCCGAGCACTTCGTCTTCAAGAACGACGGTCTGATGCGGATGTTCAGGCCGGCCTCGGACGGCAGGTAGGTGGCGTCTCCTGCCCTGTGGGCAACGTCGCGTGCGGCGACGATCGTTTTCGATCGGAATTATGATCGAATGAGCGTTTCAGCGGTTGCCGGCGATCGTTCGGGCCGCTAGCCTCTGTCCTGCACGGTCGCGGCACGCGCCGCCAAGGTCGCATGGACAAGAATCGACCAAAAATGATCAGGGAGGAGCGTGAAGCACGGATTCTTGCCCTGCTCGAGGAGCGGGGCACGGTCTCGCTGCGCGCCATCCAGAAGGCCTGTCCCGACGCTTCGCCGGTCACGCTCCGCCGCGACCTCGCCCGGCTCGAGGAGGGGCTTCGGCTCCGCCGCACCCACGGCGGCGCGGTGCGCCTGACGCCGGCCGCCCGCGGCCTCTCGGCGCCGGCTCCGGCCGACCCTTCGGTCGCCGAGTTCGATGCCCTCATCCTGCCGCCGGTCAAGGGCGCCTGGGGCCACACGCTCCGCCAGCAGGCCATCCGCCGCGGCGCCCTGCTCATCGCCGAGTCGGCGCCGCAGGTTGGCGGCGTGTACCTTGGGCCGCGCAACTTCGAGCGGGCGGAGGAACTCGGGCGCTTCGCGGCGGCGGAGGCGACCGCCGGGGGCGGTCGGGCCGAGGTGCTGCTC
>JAEZEN010000609.1 GCA_023433185.1 Pseudomonadota bacterium
GGGGGGGTAGGCGGTGAGCGCGGGGGCGCGGGCCGGGGTCTCGACGACCGCGACGCGGGCGCCGGCCTCGGGTGCGCCCTGGAAGCCGAGCACCTCGACGGGCATCGACGGGCCGGCTTCCTTGACGTTCTCGCCACGGTCGTTGAGGAGTGCGCGCACCTTGCCCCATTCGGAGCCGGCGACGAGGATGTCGCCGACGCGGAGCGTGCCGCCCTGGACGAGGACCGTTGCGACGGGGCCACGGCCGCGGTCGAGCTTCGCCTCGACAACGCTGCCTTCGCCCGGCCGGTTCGGGTTGGCCTTGAGCTCGAGCACCTCGGACTGGAGCAGGATCGTCTCGATCAGCTTGTCGAGGTTGGTCTGCTTCAGGGCCAAGACCTCGACGTCGAGAACGTCGCCGCCCATCGACTCGACGAACACCTCGTGCTGGAGCAGTTCGGTCCGCACCCGCTGCGGATCGGCGTCCGGCTTGTCGATCTTGTTGATCGCGACGATGATCGGAACCTTCGCGGCCTTGGCGTGGTTGATCGCCTCGATGGTCTGCGGCATCACGCCGTCATCGGCGGCAACCACCAGCACCACGATGTCGGTCACCTTGGCGCCGCGGGCGCGCATCGCCGTGAACGCGGCATGGCCCGGGGTGTCGATGAAGGTCACCTTCTGGCCGTTCTGCTCGACCTGATAGGCGCCGATATGTTGGGTGATGCCGCCGGCCTCGCCGGAGACGACATTGGCCTCGCGGATCGCATCGAGCAGCGACGTCTTGCCGTGGTCGACATGGCCCATGATGGTGACGACCGGAGCGCGCGGCTCGAGATCCTCGACCGCATCGGTGGGCGCGAAGAGGCCCTCCTCGACGTCCGACTCGGCGACGCGGCGCACCGTGTGGCCCATGTCCTCGGCGATCAGCTGGGCGACGTCGCCCTCGATCACGTCGGCCGCCTTCAGGATCTGCCCCTGCTTCATCATCAGCTTGATCACGTCCACGGCCCGCTCCGCCATGCGGTTGGCGAGCTCCTGGATGGTGATGGTCTCGGGGATGGTCACCTCGCGGATGACCTTCTCGCGCGGCCCCTCATGGGCGCGGGCCCGCTCGCGCTCGCGGCGCCGGCGGATCGAGGTCAGCGACCGGGCGCGCTCGGAATCGTCGAGGGCTGTGGCGAGCGTGAGCTTGCCGCGGCGGCGGTCCTCGACCCGCTTGACCGGCTTCGGCTCGGCGACGCGCGTCGGTGCCGTCTTCACCCGGCCACGCAGCGCGGCGTTGCGCTCGTCCTCGTCATCGCCCTTGACGGTCTTCGCCGCCGGACGCGGAGCGACCGGGTGGGGCGGCTCGGCGTCGGGCTTCTTCTCGTCGCCAAGGCGGCGACGGGCGGTATCCTCGGCGCGTGCCCGAACCGCCTCTTCGGTCTTGCGCCGAGCGTCTTCCTCGCTCTTGCGGCGCTCGGCCTCCTCGCGCTCGCGGGCGAGGTTCTCCGCCTCGATCTTCCGCCGGGCGGCCTGCTCCTCGGCGATCCGGCGTTCCTCGGCCTCGTGAACGCGGGCGTCGGCCAGGGCGCGGGCGCGGGCGTCCATCTCCTCCTCGGAGAGCTGGCGCAGCACCAGTCCGGCGCGCGGCGACGGCTTCGGCGGCGACGGCGCCACCGTGTCGCGCGGCGTGATCTTCACCTGCTCCGGCTGCGGCCTTGGCGCCGCGGCCTGCGGCTCCGGCTTCGCCGTCTCGCCAGGCATGACGATGCGGCGCTTCTTGCGCTCGACCTGCACGGTGTTCGTGCGGCCGTGCGAGAAGCTCTGGCGCACCGTGTCGCGCTCCACTCCACGCGGCTTGAGCCCCAGCGGCTTGCGCGGCTGCTGCTGAGGTGCGTGGATGGTCTTGTCGCCGGTGTTTCTGGTCTCGGTCATGTATTCCCTTGCATCCCCGCGGACATGCTGCCTGACGCCCCTTCGGACGAAAGCGCATCGCCAACACCCTCATCCCCGCCGAGGTATTCGACGAGGGCCCGGACGCGGTTCAGCGCATTGTTGCCCGCCGGCCCAGCGAGCAAGGCAGCATGTATCACATTTGCCCGGCCTAATGCCAAATCCAATTCCCCGCTTTCAAAGATTCTTATGACCGGCAGTGGGGCGCCGGTTCCTTCCGTGCGTCGCCGGGCGACGGCATCGAGCTTGGCGACGCCGTCCGCGCCGGCCTCGGCGGCATGGATCAGGGCCACGACCGGCGACTCCCGGAGCGCGGCTTCGACCTTGGTGTAGCCGGTCACCAGTTCCCCCGCCTTTCGGGCGAGCGACAGCGACGACACCGCGGCCTCGCGGAGCAGGCCCGACACGCGGTCCGAAAGGCCCGGCTCCACCGTCACATCGGCCTGGAGCCCGCGCGCGAACAGCCGCTTCTTCTCCGCCGTCGCGACGTGGGCCGCCGCGGCCCTCACCCAGACCCCGCGACCGGGAAGTCGGTGGCGGAGGTCGGGGACGACGGCGCCGTCGGGCGCCGCCACGAATCGAATCAACCGCTCCGGCGGGAGCGCCTCGCGCGTCACGATGCAGGTGCGCGTCGCGGGCTCGTTGCGGGGCGGCATGGGGGCATGTCCTTATGCCGTCGGCGCGGCGGGCTCGCCCGCTGCGTCGGCACTGTCTTCGGCTTCCTCGCCTTCGGCCGCCCGGTCGAGGTCCTCCTGCGTGATCCAGCCGGCCT
>JAEZEN010000635.1 GCA_023433185.1 Pseudomonadota bacterium
ATCTTGAACGGCGCGCCCTCGGCGACGGCGGCGGCGGTGTAGTCGGCGGCGGAGATGCCCATCAGCGCCTGGCCGCTGACCACCGGCGGCTCGACCGGTGCATTGGGGCCGCCGGAGGCGAGGGAGACGTCGAGTCCCTCGGCAGACCAGAAACCCTTGTCCTTGGCGATGTAGCTGCCGCCGAACTGGACCGACGGCAACCAGGAGAGCTGGAAGCCGACGGGGGTATCGGCGAAGGCGAGGCGCGGTCCAAGCGCCAGTGTTCCGATGCCGGCGCCGATCAGGCGGATGGCGTCGCGGCGGTTCAGATCCCAACGGGCCATGGCGTTCTCCTTGAGGGTAGGCGGGCAGGTGCCCGCGTGACGGTCAGCTACCGGGTCGAAGTTCCATCGATGCGGCGATCTTGGCGCGAACATAGTCGCCGGCGGTGATCGGTTCGAAGAGCGGCGGGTTCTCGGCGTCGGTGCAACTGGGAAGGCAGGACACCTCCCAGTTCTCGTTCGGCCCGGTGAAGGCGACCATCGACAGACGCCGCGTCGAGCCCGTGAGGCCGCGGTCGGGATTGGAGACCCGGTGCAGCGTCGAGCGCCACCGGTTGTTGGTCCAGCGGGCCATCAGGTCGCCGACATTGATCACGAAGGACTCGGGCACGACGCCCGCCTCCTTCCATTCGCCGTCGGCGTCCCTGATCTGCAGCCCGCCCGGCGCGGCATCCTGGCGGAGGATGGTCAGCGCGCCGTAGTCATGGTGCTCGCCGTAACGCATCTGGCCCGGCAGCGGCGGCTCGACCTGGTCGGGATAGTTGACGAAGCGGAGCACCAGCGCCGGGTCCCGGTAGGCGTCGTCCAAGAACGTCTCCGGCAGATCGAGGGCGAGCGCCGACATCCGGGCCAGGCGATCCGTGAGCGCCACCATCTCCCGGGTCCAGTCGTTGACGAGGCCGCGGAGCCGCGCGGGCTGTTCGGGCCAGATGTTCGGCCGGGCGCCCGGCATCTCCTCGCGATGCGGGGCGGAGAAGACCAGCGCCTCGCAGAGGTCGGGGGGCGTCTCGCCCGTCAGCGTTTTGGCGACGCTCTCGATGCCGATCGGCAGGTAGCCGCGCCCCTTCGCCTTCTCCGGAGGAGTATAGCGGGACTTCTCGGCGTAGGGTTCGAGGAAGAATTCGGTGAGCGTGTCGTAAAGCCCGGTGGCGAGCGCCTCCGGGACGCCGTGGCCGACGACGACCGCGAAACCGGTGCTCTCGAAGGCATCGCCGAAGGCGCGGGCGACGCGCTTCCGTGCCACCTCGTCGCCGTGAATGAACGGCTCGATATCGACGATCGCGAGCTTCATCTGGGCCATGGAGTCGGTCCTCCCCGATGGTCAGTTGGCGTTCTTCGGCAGATAGTCGAGAGAATAAGCGGCCTTGTAGTCGAGGGTTTCCGGGTAGATTCCCGAGGCGACCATGAGGTCGAAGAATTCCTTCCACCGCGCATCGGACATCGCACCGATGCCGTCGGTCTCGGCGTCCCCGCTGAGCACCAATCCGCGGTCGATCATCTGCTTGAGCTTGAAGTGGAAGAGTTCCTCGCTGTGGTCGGGGTTCTCCGCCATCACGGCCTGCATCGCCTCGGCATAGTCGCCGGCGATGCACTGGCGGTACCCCTCCGCGGTGGCGGCGAGGAAGGCGGCGACCGCGTCGGCGTTCTCCTCGAGAAAGGCCGTGCTGCCGAACACCGTTGTGGCGTAGTTCTGGTAGCCGTAGTCGGCGAGCAGGATCGACACCGGCGGCTCCGGAAGCTCGGCGCCGAGAAGCAGCGCATCCTCGGTGATGTAGCCCTGCTGCACGGCACTCGGGTCGGCGAGGAAGGGGGCGGCGGAATAGGTATAGGCGCGGACCTGCTCGTCAGAGAAGCCGAAGCTCGCCTTGAGGAACTGCCAGAACTCCAGCTGCGAGAACTTGGCGATCATGATCGGGCGGCCCTTGAGGTCTTCGAGGGTCTCGACGCCCTGACCCGGATGGGCGACCAGGGTTTGCGGGTCCTTCTGAAAGAAGGCAGCAACGGTCTTGGCCTCGATGCCCTCGTTGAGCATGTTCAGCGTGGTGAAGCTCGACCCCATGCCGAGATCGAGCGTGCCGGCGGCGACGAGGAGCGGGATGTTGCGGTCGGGGCCGCCTGGCTCGATCGTCACGTCGAGGCCGGCCGCTTCGTAGAGGCCCTTGCCGGCGGCCTGGTAGAAGCCACAGTGTTCGCCCTGCGCCAGCCAGTTGAGCCCGTAGACGATCTTCGTCGGGGTGTCGGCCTCCGCCATCGTGGTGAAGGCCGCGCAGGCGAGGGCGGTGGCTGCGAGCAAGCGCGTGGGGCGTGGTGGCATCACGATGGTCCTCATTCGCCGGCGGTCCCGAGGGCTCTTCGGCAGTGGAGCGGCTTCCAGCGTTGCATTCCAGCGGCTTTTTTCTGTCGGGGTGTACGCTTTTGGGTAGCAGTGCTCTAATGTGGGGCAGAGTTCCGCGGTTTTGGGCCGGCTGTCTATTCCGTGGGCACCGAGCGGACGCGGGACGAATGCGGGATCGTCATGTTTCACGCGCGCATGCTTCGCTATCTCGACGAGGTCGTCAGGGCGGGTTCGATCCGACAGGCCGCGGAGCGCCTGCATGTCTCGGCGTCGTCGATCAACCGGCAGATCATCGCGCTGGAGGAAGAGCTCGGCATGCAGATCTTCCATCGCCTGCCGCGACGCATGCGGCCGACGGCGGCGGGGGAGATCCTGATCTCCCATATCCGCGAGACTCTGAAGGCCTATGAGCGGGTGCAGGCCCGCCTCGAGGAGTTGCGCGGCATCCGCGGTGGCGAGGTCAGGATCGCTGCGATGCACGGCATCGCTGGCGGTGTCCTGCGGCCGGTGGTGGCGAACTTCCGCCGGAACCACCCCGGCGTGATGATCACGATCAGCGCCCATGTCGGACAGGGGATTGTCGATGCCCTGCTTGCGGGCGAGGCCGATCTCGGGCTCGGCTACAAGCTGCCGGACAATCCCAACCTCGTCGCCACGGCGGTCTTCCCGACCCAGATGGGGGCGATCGTGGCCCCTTCCCACCCGCTCGCGCTCCGCTCGCCGGTCCGGCTTTCGGACTGCCTCGAACACCCCATCGTCCTTGCCGACGAGACGATGACCATCCACCGGCTGATCGCCGACGGGTTCTCCCGGGCGGGGCTCTCGTTCCGCCCGAACTACCTGTCGAACTCGGTCGAGTTCATGAAGTCGATGGCGCGGTCGGGCGAAGCCCTGACCTTCCTGAGCCGCATCGACGTCGCCGAGGACCAGCGCGAGGGATCGCTCGTCTTCGTCCCCGTCCAGGGCCACTACATCCGGCGCCAGGAGCTGACCATGGCGCGCCGGGCGCGGGGCGGTACCGTCGATCCGGCGGTGAGCGTGGTCGAGGAAGACATCCGCACGGCCCTGAAGCGCCTCGAGGACGAGGCCATCGTGGCTGCAGAGCCATCGATGTGATCAGGTCGGGGCAGCGTACATGAAGCTCACCGGCTTGCGGATGCCGTCATAGTCGGGATCGTCCCAGGCGATCATCTTGCCCGGATTGAGCAGTCCCTTGGGATCGGCGCGGTGCTTGAAGGCGAGCTGCGCCGGGTCCACCTGCTTCATGCCGCCACCCTCGAGCGTGTAGGCGTGCGGGTCGAATACCGGGAAGCCGCGCGCGTCGAACCAGTCCATGATCTCGCGGAGCCGGGCTTCGCTCGTGTAGCGCACGAGCTGGAGCCCGAAGCAGCCGATATGGTCGCCGAAGTTGATGTATTCGAGGTGCATGGGCACCTCGTCGCCGAAAAGGGCGAACGATTCCTTCACCCCCTTCCATCGGTCGGGGCCGGCGAACAGCACCTGCAGATACGTCACCGACCGGTCGAACTTGAGGGCGCGCAGCGTCGTGTGGTTCCAGGCATATTCGAAGATCGGATCGATGCCGGCCACGCGATCCCCGTCGGAGCGGTAGGCGACGCGGGCGCCCGGAACGCCGGCGATCAGCTCCGCCACCGTCTCGACGTCCTCGCGCGCGATCATCAGCAGCAGGGCGTGGTCGTCGCGCTCCATCCCGGCGGCGATCGCTTCGAAGTAGTCCCTGGGCACGGGCGCGGCGACGAGCGACACCAGCCGCTTCTGGATGCCCGGCTGCTCGGCGATCACCCGGCCGAGATCGGCCGCCGGCATGAAGCCGGGCACGGCCACGAGGAGGTCGACCCAGTCCACGGCGGGCGCGAGCGGCAGTTCGAGCGCGGTGATGACGCCGTTGGTGCCGTAGGCGTGGTTGACCTGCTGGACGTCGCGGCCGCGCAGTTCGATCACCTGCGGCTCCGCCTCCATGGTGACCACCCGCGCCGCGACCAGATTGCCTGGATCGCGGAGCAGGCCCCAGGTGACCGAGCCGATACCGGACGACCCGCCGGCGATGTAGCCGCCGATGGTCGCCAGCCGCATCGTCGAGGGGAACATCCTCAGTTCGCCGCCGGTGCCCTCCCGGCAGGCCTTCTCGAGCGCGCCGATGGTGATGCCGGGCCCGGTCCGGACGCGCCCGGGACGCATCCACTCGATCCTGTCGATCTCCTTCATGTCGAGGATGACGCCGCCCTTGAGCGGCACCGCCTGGCCGTAGTTGCCGGTGCCCGCGCCGCGCACGGTCACCGGGATGTCCAGGGCGTTGCAGGTGCGGAGCACCGTGATCACGTCGGCTTCGTCGCGGGGGACGACGACGATGTTGCCGAAGCGGTCGTCCAGTTCCTGCTTGAGTATCGGGCTGTACCAGAAGTAGTCCCGGCTCCGACGCCGCACCGTGGTGCGATCGGTGATGACCGGGACGCTGCCGAAGGCCTGGGCGATGTCATCCATGCGCGTGCTCCCGTCGCGAGGCGATGAGCAACGAATAGCGGAGATAGGCGCACGCCCTGGACCATCGAATATCGCTCGCCCCGCTGCCGCGGAGGCAGCGGTGGGCGATGGCGCGGCTCAGGTCCGCCTGAAACCGCCAGCTTCGTGCTCGGGGAAAATCTCGGCATAGGTCTCGCCGGCGACGTAGGGGAAGCGGGCGAAGGCGCTTTCGTCGATGGTGACGCCGAGGCCCGGACCGTCCGGCACCGCGATCCGGCCATCGACGATGTGGGCGAGGTCGAAGACCGGCTCGGGCATCAGTTCGTCGCGCACCGGCAGGGACGGATCGATGTCGTATTCGAACAGCGGGCAGCCGGCCGCGGCCGCCCAGTGGAGGCCGGCGGCGAGGCCGATCGGCGTCGGGCTGCCGGTATGCGGGACGACCACGATGTCGTGGAGCCGGGCGATGGTGGCGATTTCCATGCAGGCGAGGATCCCGCCGCAGAGGCAGGGGTCCGGCTCGAAGACCTGGGCGGCGCCGTCCATGGCGATCTGCTGGTACTGGTGCGGCGAGTAGACCCGCTCGCCGACGGCGATCTTCACCGGCGAGAGGCTGCCGAGCCGCTTCAATCCGACGGTCTGGTATTGCGGCGACGGTTCCTCGAAGAAGAAGATGTCGAACGGCTCCAGCTTCCGCGCGAGGGTGAGGGCATCGTCGGTCGAATAGCCCCAGTAGGCGTCGACCATGATCTTGACGTCGGGGCCGACATGCTTGCGCACGGCCGCCACCCGCTCGACCGCTTCGGGGATTCCGACGTCCAGCCGGACCTTCACGGCCTTGAACCCGCGGGCGAGGCAGGCGTCGTAGTATTCCCCGTACCATGTGGTCGGCGCCTCGAACATCGTGGTGCCGGTGCCGTAGACGGGGAGGGTGGTCGGCGCCGCGCCGAGGAGTCGGCAGACGGGGAGGCCGACGCTCTTGCCGAGCAGATCCCACAGGGCGATCTCGATGCCGCCGATCACCTGGGACGTCACGCCTTCCCATCCGAGATAGCCGTCGAGCAGGACCTTCATGTCCGTGACGCGGCGGCGGATGTCGAGGGCATCCTTGCCGACCAGGTTGCGGGCGACGACGTCCTCGATGATGGTCTTGATGACGGTGGGGTAGGAGTGGCCGTAGTTGCTCGAGGCTTCGCCGTAGCCGACGAGGCCGCCTTCGCCCTCCACCCTGATCAGCGCGTAGGTCCGCTGCATCGGTGGGTCGATCTTGCGGTGGCCGAGGAGGATGACGTCGAGGCTTGTCAGTCGCATGGGCCTTGCTCCGGGTAAGCCGTATCCTGGCGGGCGTGGCGGGGGCGCGACGGTCGACCTCGGGAAGGAGGTCCCTAGCCCGGAACCGGCGCGTTCGCCATCAGCAGGTCCTCGCTCCGGAGGTCGCTCCAGAGCGATCTGGGGATGTCGAGACTGAACCAATCGAGGATCTGGTTCAACTCGGCGGCGGAGCGCGGGCCGGGAATGACGCTCGCGACCACCGGATGAGCGAGGGGGAACTGGAGGGCCGCGGCGCCGAGCGGCACGCCATGGCTGTCGCAGACCCTGGCGATGGCTTCGACCCGCGCCATCACTTCCGCCGGGGCGGGGGCGTAGTTCCAGAGGTTCCGGCCGACGAGGATCCCGGAATTGAACGGACCGCCGACGACGATCGAGGCGCCGTGCTCGGCGACCGCCGGCAGGAGATCGGCGACCGGTTCCTGTTCGAGAAGCGTGTAGCGGCCGGCGAGGAGAAAGACGTCCCAATCCCCGTGTTCAAGCGCCTCCGCGATGGGGTGGGCGTCGTTCACGCCGATGCCGATCGCGCCGATGTCGCCGTTCCGGCGCAGTTCCGCCAGCGCCTTGTACGCGCCGTCCATCGCCTGCCGGTGCATCTTCGGCTGGGTCTCGGCGCCGTGCGTCGCGGTGTCGATGTCGTGGATGTAGAGGATGTCGATGCGGTTGAGGCCGAGGCGCTGCAGGCTGTCCTCGTAGGACCGCATCGTGCTGTCATAGGAATAGTCGTACCACGGCTCGAACGGAAAGGGGGTCGCCGGGTCCGCCGGCGCATCGCCGGCCGCGACCGGCCTGAGACGCCGCCCGACCTTGCTTGACAGCCGCCAGCCGCCCCGCCGGCGCAACTCGTCGCCGACCAGATGCTCCGAGCGGCCGCTGCCGTAGAACGGAGCCGTGTCGAAGTACCGGATTCCGGCATCGTAGGCGCGACGGACGGCCTCGCGCCCCTCACTGTCGGTCAGCGCCGCCATGCCGCCGCCGATCGTCGCTCCCCCGAAGCCGAGCACCGTGACGTCGATCGAGGTCCTTCCGATCCGCCGCGCATCGAATTGCATTTCGGGTCTCCTCGGTCGGTCCGCGTCAGGGGAGGTTCCCCCTGTAGCGGCAAATCGGCCGCGGCTCCACCCGTGTCGGAAGCGCGGATGGGCGGCGCAACTGGTCATACGGTTCGATCCCGCGGGATGACAGGCCGGGGCTCGTGGTCCGACTCCCACATTCGCTACCCCTCGCATCCAGGTTCAGAGCGAATGTCGGAGTCACAGGGACCACTGGCAACTATCTGTTTTTACTGAGTACTTGAACTTGACATTTGAGTGCGAGCCCCTGCCAGGCGGGACTCAAGTGTCAAGTTCGTTCCACTAAGGGGGGCCTGGACGAAGTTCCGCCGGCCTTGCGACCGGCGGACTTCTTGCGTGGAGCGGATAGGGTCAGCTGGCGTGGCGCAGCGCGACCGTCTGGTCTGCCGGGAGTTCCCGGACCGCCTGGGCCGCCTCCGCATTGCGGTCCCAAGGCGGGAACTGGCTGGTGTCCGCGAACTGCTCGAGAACGAGGCGGTCGCTGTCGAGACGCACATATTCCAGCATGACGGCGACTTCGCCGTCGCCGTTGTCGACGATCACAAATGGCCGGTCGCGGGTGTCCATGATCACGGCGCTGACGGTACCGATGCTGCCCATCTCCTCGTCGCCGACGAGCACCATCCCCTGAAGGGTCTGGACCTCGACCGCGCTCTCGCCGGTCATGGCCTGCTGCTCATCGACGGCAGCCGGCTCGGATGCCGCTTGATCCTGGGCGGCCGGCGTGCCCGAAGCGCCCGGGTCGACCTGCGGCCCGGCCTGGTCGGCTGCCACCTGCCCCTGATCCGCCGCTTCCTCGAAGCGAATGTCGGCCTGATCCGCCTGGGTCACCTCGACGTGGGCGTCCTCCGCCTCGTAGCGGATGATCGGCTCCGGTGTCGCGGCGGTGACCGTCTCGGCCACGGCACCCGTGTCCTCGTCCGGCGATCGCACGATGGAGACTTCCGGCTCGGCCTGGTTGACGGACACCTGTGGCTCGGGCGTGTCGACGTTGATCTCGGGCGCCGGCATGCGGAACGTGATCTGCGGCGGCGGGATATCGATCGAAATGCGCGGCGCCGGCTGGTGAATGATCACCTCGGGCTGCCCCTGCTGGACGGAAACCTGCGATTGAGGCTGTTCGATCGTGATCTGCGGGGCGGCCTGCCGGACCTCGATGTTCGGAGCGCCGCCCTGGACGCTGATCTCGGCGCCTGAAGCGGTGCCGGCATTCGGATCGGCAACCTGCCCTGTTCCGGCGCCTTCCTGCGTCAGGGCCATCTCGCTCAGGATCGCCCGGCACGCCGCGGTGTTGTTGGTGGCCTGATACTCCTCGACCTGAGCGCTGCTGACCGCCGAATCCTGCGGAAGCGCCTGCAGCAGTTGCCCGCAGGGGTCGTCCGCGACAGTCTGCGCGTGACCGATCGCAGGGACGAACGCAGTCGATGCGAGCAGGCTTACGACGTATCTGAGTTTCATCCTCGGTTCTCTCCTCTGAGTTGGCTTCCCCTTCGTCGGGAACACGAGGCGCACGGCAAGGTTCCGAGGGCGGGGAGAGGCGCGCATCCGAGCGGCGGTTCGACCGGCCATCGGAAACGCGCGTGCATGTCGGCCCCGGCGGCGATAGTCTCCCGCGGCTGCCGTCCGGGCGGGCCGGCCTGCGGATCGGCGGGCAGGTCAATGTCGGGCCTCGGCCGGAGCCCGCTCCACCGCTTCCGATGCGGACCGGGCGGGGCGATCATCCCCCCGGGGCGCGTGACCCTTGGTTTGTCGCAGGAGAAGTCTTCCATGTATCTCGAGAAGCAGCGCCTTGACGGTCGTCTGGCATTCGTCACGGGCGGTGGCCGGGGCATCGGCCTGGCGACGGCGGAGGCGATGCTCGAATCCGGGGCGCGCGCCGTCATCTCCGACATCGACCCGCAGGTGCTCGCCGAGGGCCAGTCCTACCTCAAGGCGCGCGGCCACGACGTCGACGGCATGATCCTCGACGTCGCCCGACCCGACGATGTCGACCGAGTGGCCGAGACGGTCGCGGGCAGGCACGGCACCGTCGACATCCTCATCGCCAATGCCGGCATCGCGTGGCCCGATACCGGTGCCGAGGAGATGACCAACGATGTCTGGCTCAAGGTCGTCGACATCGACCTCAACGGCTGCTTCTGGAGTTGCCGGGCTTTCGCGCGGGGCATGCTCGCAGCCGGTCGCGGCGCGATCGTGACGGTCGGCTCGATGTCGGGCATCATCTCCAACAACCCGCAGCGGCAGGCGCACTACAACGCCGCCAAGGCGGGGGTGCACCAGATGACCCGGTCGATGGCCGGCGAGTGGGCGGAGCGCGGGGTACGGGTCAATTGCGTCGCCCCGACCTATGTCGACACGGCGATGTCGCGCGACGGCTTCACCGATCCGGACCGGATGCCGATATGGATGCAGTTCACGCCGATGAAGCGCGCGGCGAAGGCCGACGAGATCGCCTCGGTGATCCTGTTCCTGGCCAGCGACGCATCGTCCGCCATGACCGGCAGCATCGTGGTCGTCGATTGCGGCTATACGATCTGGTAGCGGGCCGACCCTCTGGCGGGTGTCGCCCCTTCGGATCGGTCCTGGCGCGGGGTGGGATTCGGTCGGAGGTATGGGATGATCGATCGCACGATCCCGCGCGGCGAGACGATGACGGTCCGGGCGGGTTCAGGCAGCGAAGACCCTACAGGGGGCATCGAAACGGGGCCGGGGAGGGGGCGACCTCCTTCCCGGCTCTCCCGCTTCCGCAGTCCTAGTCCACCGCATCCGTGACCGCGTCCACGACCGCCTCGCCGGCATCCTTCACGGCCTCCCCGGCCCCCTTCACCACATCGGCGGCATCCTCGACGATGTCCGGTGCTGGGGTGGTGGCGGTGGCGTCGATCTCGCACTTCTGAGGGCTGCCCGCCGGAGCGGTGTTGACCTGCCCCGAGGGGCACACGTCGCTGTCGCTCTGGGCAAGGCCGGGCACGATCGTGAGGGCCATGACCGCCGCGGCCGTCAGTAGAAGTCGATGCATTGCACGTCTCCGTTTAGCGAGTGGCGAAAAGCCTGCCATCAACGGCGGGCGTCGTCGCCGGTTCCCCGACGCCGGTTTCCTTAAAGGAAACGGGGAGTCCGTGAGCCTGACGAAATCGGCCACGGGGCTTCTCCGCGATTCGCGGACCCCGAGCGGTCACGCCGCCGCTCACGTCTGCGATACGCGATGGAGACGCTGCAAGTCGCTGGTTTTACTGGAGGGTCTGGTGGGTGTAACAGGGCTCGAACCTGTGACCCGCTGATTAAGAGTCAGCTGCTCTACCAACTGAGCTATACACCCGAACCGGACGCGGGACCTTTTAGAAGGCGCCGCCCGGCATGTCCAGTGCCCGTTTCGTCGATTGCGGGGCCCGGCTTCGGTGCGCCCCGTTGATGTGGGGCCCGGTCAGGCCTTTGTCGAGCGCAGGATCTCGATGTGCTGGCCCTTGACGACGATCTTGCCCTCCTTGGCCAGGGACCGGAGCTGCTTGTTCACCGCCTCGCGGCTGGCGCCGAGCATCTGGGCGAGGGCGCCCTGGGTCAGTTCCATGTCGACGATGGAGACATCCTCCTCGACGCGTCCGTGGATCACCGCCAGATGGCGCAGCAGCACCAGGAGGCGGTGGCGCAGATCGTGGAAGATCGCCTGGTCGACCTGCGCGTTGGCCGCCCGGAGGCGCTCGCAGAGCATCAGGATGATGGATCGGGCCAGTTTCGGCGACGTGTCGAGGAGCGCCATGAACGGCTCGCGCGGCACGAAGATCAGCTTCGTATCGGTCAGCGCCGCGGCGCCGGCGCTGCGCTGCAGGCCGTCGAGCAGACCCATCTCGCCGATCACCTCGCCGTCCTCCAGGAGATTGATCGTCGCCTCGCGGGTGTCGTTGGCGGTGAGGTAGATGCGAACGATTCCCGAAACGATGATGTAGAGGCCGTCGGATTCGTCGCCCTGCTCGAACAGGCCGTGACCGGCGGCGAGGCTCGATTCGCGGGAAATGCCGGCAAGCCGCCGCAAATCCTCCGGGTCGAGGCCGCTGAAGATCATGGTTCTGGCAATGATCGGGGAAAGATCGGTACCGGCCAACCGGGTGTGCCTCCCGCCAATTGTCAGTCAAATCGCTTGCGAGAGGCTCAGTTAGCATTTCGCAGCGCGGAAGGCGACCCCCGATGCGGGGGTGGCGCGCCATGGCGGAACCCGGCGGCAGGGACTATATGTCTACGCCATGCTCGACGACATCTACAATCGCCGCATCCTCGAGTTCGCCGGGTCGATCCCGCGGATCGGCCGGCTTTCCGCCCCCGATGCCACCGCGACGGCGCATTCCCGTCTCTGCGGCTCGACGGTGACGGTGGACCTCGCGATGGACGGCGACGTCGTCACCGACTTCGCCCAGGACGTGAAGGCCTGTGCGCTCGGCCAGGCATCGTCTTCGATCATGGCTGCCAACGTGGTGGGAGCGACGGCCGACGAACTCCGCGCCGTGCGCGAGGCCATGCGTAAGATGCTGAAGGAAGGCGGGCCGCCGCCCGAAGGGCGCTTCGCCGATCTGCGCTTCCTCGAACCGGTGCGCGAATACAGGGCGCGCCACGCCTCGACCATGCTGACCTTCGACGCCGTGGTCGATG
>JAEZEN010000637.1 GCA_023433185.1 Pseudomonadota bacterium
TGAAGATGCGGCTCGGCTGGGACGAGACGACGATGAACGCGCCCGAACTCGCGCGCCGCGCCGAGGCGGCGGGCATCCGGATGATCACCGTCCATGGACGCACCCGCTGCCAGTTCTACAACGGCACGGCCGACTGGGCGGCGATCCGCGCCGTCAGGGATGCGATCACGATCCCGCTCATCGCCAACGGCGATCTCACGCGTCCCGAGGACATCGCCGAGATGCTTCGCCAGTCCGGTGCCGACGGCCTGATGGTCGGCCGGGGGGCCTGCGGCCGGCCCTGGCTGCCGGGCGCCATGGCGACCTTCGCGGCGACCGGCCGCATGCCCGCCCCACCAGAAGGCGCCGCGCTCGCCGAGCTCGTCGCAAGGCACTATGACGGGCTCCTCGCGCATTACGACCTGGCGATCGGCCTTCGCGCCGCGCGCAAGCACCTTGCCTGGTACCTGGACGCCGCGGGACGGACCACGCCGCTCCGCGGGGCGATCCTGACCGGCGAGCGACCCGCGGAGGTGATGCGCCTCGTCCGCGCCGCCTTCGTCGAGGAACCCCGCCGGAGGGCCGCATGAACGTCGGCGTCCTGCGAACGGGACAGGACCGACTGTCGGCCGCGGTGCTCGATGCGCTGCCGCACCCGGTCTTCGTCGTCCGGGGCGACGGCATGATCGACGAAGCCAATACCGCGGCGCAGAACTTCTTCCAGGCATCGACCAACGTGCTGCGCCGGCATCCGATCGAGTATTTCGTGCCGTTCGGCAGTCCACTGCTGTCGCTGATCGAGCAGGTGCGTGCCCGCGGCGCGCCGGTCAACGAGTACCGCGTCGACCTCGGCACCCCCCGGAACGGCCCCGATCGCATGGTCGACATCTACGCCTCGCCGGTCGTCGAGCGCGCCGACAACGTGGTGATCGTGCTCCAGGAGCGGACGATCGCCGACAAGATCGACCGCCAGCTCACCCATCGCAGTGCCGCCCGCAGCGTCACCGGGCTCGCCGCGATGCTCGCCCACGAGATCAAGAACCAGCTCTCCGGCATCCGCGGAGCCGCCCAGCTCCTCGAATCGTCGGTGGACGAGAACGATCGGACGCTGACCCGCCTGATCTGCGACGAGGCCGACCGCATCGTGAAGCTCGTCGACCGGATGGAGGTCTTCTCCGACGAGCGGCCGATCGAGCGCGAGCCGGTCAACATCCACGTCGTCCTCGACCATTGCCGGCGCATCGCCCTCAACGGCTTTGCGCGGGGCATCAGCATCCTCGACGAGTACGACCCGTCGCTGCCACCGGTCTATGCCAACCGCGACCAGCTCGTGCAGGTCTTCCTCAACCTGATCAAGAACGCCGCCGAGGCGATGGGCGACGCGGCGGACGGGGAGATCCTGCTCACCACCGCCTTCCGCCCGGGCGTCCGGCTTTCGGTCGGCGGTAGCAGCGCCAAGGTGTCGCTGCCGCTCGAATTCTGCGTGCGCGACAACGGCAAGGGTGTGCCGGCCGATCTGATCCCGCACCTCTTCGATCCCTTCGTGACGACCAAGGCGAATGGCACGGGGCTCGGCCTCGCCCTGGTGGCGAAGATCATCGGCGACCACGGGGGCGTCATCGAGTGTGAGTCGCAGCCGCGGCGCACCGTCTTCCGGGTTCTCCTTCCGGCCTATCCGGGGCCGGCTTCCTCAGCAAAGGCCATCTGACCATGCCGCTCGGCAATATCCTCGTCGCCGATGACGACGCCGCGATCCGGACCGTTCTGAACCAGGCGCTGTCGCGCGCCGGCTACACGGTCCGCTCGACATCGAACGCCGCCACGCTGTGGCGCTGGGTCAGCGAGGGCGAGGGCGACCTCGTCATCACCGACGTGGTGATGCCGGACGAGAACGCCTTCGACCTGCTGCCGCGCATCAAGCGCATGCGGCCGGACCTTCCGGTCGTGGTGATGAGCGCGCAGAACACCTTCATGACCGCGATCCGCGCCTCCGAGCGCGGCGCCTACGAGTACCTGCCGAAGCCCTTCGACTTGAAGGAACTGACGGCGATCGTCGGGCGCGCCCTGTCGGAGCCGCGCAACCGCCGGGCCGAGCCCCGGCCCGAGGAGCCGGCGGACAACATCCCGCTGGTCGGCCGCTCGCCGGCGATGCAGGACATCTACCGGGTGCTGGCGCGCCTGATGCAGACGGACCTGACCGTGATGATCGCCGGCGAGTCCGGCACCGGCAAGGAGCTCGTCGCGCGCGCCCTCCACGACTACGGCAAGCGCCGCAACGGGCCGTTCGTCGCGGTCAACATGGCCGCGATCCCCCGCGATCTCATCGAGGCCGAGCTCTTCGGCCACGAAAAGGGCGCCTTCACCGGCGCCGCGGCGCGGAGCGCCGGCCGCTTCGAGCAGGCCGAGGGCGGCACGCTGTTCCTCGACGAGATCGGCGACATGCCGATGGAGGCGCAGACGCGGCTGCTGCGCGTGCTCCAGCAGGGCGAGTACACCACCGTCGGCGGCCGCACGCCGATCAAGACCAACGTCCGGATCGTCGCGGCGAGCAACAAGGACCTCCGCATCCTCATCAACCAGGGCCTGTTTCGGGAGGACCTGTTCTTCCGCCTCAACGTCGTGCCGATCCGCCTGCCGCCGCTGCGCGAGCGCAGCGAGGACGTGCCCGACCTCATCCGCCACTTCTTCAACCTCGTCACCAAGGAGGGCCTGCCGGCCAAGAGCATCGAGCCGGCGGCCATGGACCGGCTCAAGCGCTACCGCTGGCCGGGCAACATCCGCGAGCTCGAGAACCTGATCCGGCGGCTTGCCGCGCTGTACCCCCAGGAGACGATCACCGATTCGGTGATCGAGGCCGAGCTGGACCAGCCGGCCGTGTCGCTCCTCAACGGCGAAGGCGAGCCGGCCGACACGCTCTCGGGATCGGTGGAGCGCCACCTCGCCGAGTACTTCCAGGGCTACGGCGAGGGCCTGCCGCCGCCCGGCCTCTATCACCGGATTCTCCGCGAGGTGGAAAGCCCGCTGATCAGCGCCGCGCTGGCTTCGACCCGGGGCAACCAGATCAAGGCGGCGGAGCTGCTCGGCGTCAACCGCAACACCCTCCGCAAGAAGATCCGCGACCTCGACATCCAGGTGATGCGCGGCACCCGGTAGGGCGCCGGGACCGCGGCACTACGGGGCGGGAGCCTTTGACCACAGCCACAGGGCTGTGGCGATTTGGTCACATTGTTGTTGCAATTCAGCCGGACGTTGCTATCGCGTTCCACGGCCGGCGGTTCCCATGCGTGTCGGCAGCTCACCGGAGTCAGGATGACGGTCGACACGCCGACGCTGCTCAACCCCGGCCTCAACCGGCGCGCCTTCGAGTTCTCGCGGGTGATCCGGACCCTCGGCTACGTCACGGTGGTGGCCGCGATGACCGTCGCCGTGGCGACGTTCTTCATCCTCATGGGCCTGACGCCGATCGCGCCCACCGAGACGGTGATCCTCAGCGTCCTCATCCTCAACGGCGCGCTGGCGATCGTCCTCATCCTGGTGATCAGCTGGGAGATCGGCGCGCTGGTGCTCGCCCGCCAGCGCGGTCGGGCGGCCGCCCGCCTGCACATCCGGATCGTCGGGCTGTTCTCGATCGTCGCGGCGACGCCGGCGATCGTCGTCGCCGTCGTCGCGAGCGTGACCCTCGACCGCGGGCTCGACAACTGGTTCTCGACCAACACCCGCGCCATCGTCGAGAATTCGGCCAACATCGCCACCGCCTTCGTCGATGCGCAGGCCCAGTCGCTCGATACGGAGATCTCCGGCCTCGAGCGGGAGCTGGAGCAGGCGCGCGAACT
>JAEZEN010000045.1 GCA_023433185.1 Pseudomonadota bacterium
GTGGCGTCCGGCACCGACGCCGTCCACGACGTTGAGCGCATACTGGTGGACGCGGAGCGGGAACTTCGCCTCGAGCAGCTCGATCGAATAGTTGAAGGTGTCGCCATTGGTGATCGCGCTGACCACGCTCGCCCCGTCGCGGTCCTCGGTGCCGCCCCAGCCGACCATGCCCGGCTCGACGAGCACGTAGGGCTCGCCGCCCTCGTCGGTGACGCCGGCAAGCACGGTGACGCAGAGGCTGTTGCTGGAGCCGGCGCTGACCCGGTCGCGCAGAACCGGCGCGAGCGCCTTCCAGACCAGTTCGGAGGCGTGCCCGGTGCCCTCGTAGTACCAGCCGACCGGCGCCGGCAGTTCGGCGGTGAACACCGTCCCCGGCGGCGCCACCACCTCGAGCGGCCTGAACCAGCCGTCGTTCGACGGCGCCTTCGGATCGACCACCGCCTTGAAGACCGTCTTGACCGCCGAGATCATCGCGCCGCGGGCGCAGTTGACCGGCCCGGCGAGCTGCGGCGAGGAGCCGGTGAAGTCGGCCGTCATCCGGTCGCCGGCGATGGTGATGGCGACCCGGACCGGGAAGCGCTCGGCGCTGATACCATCCCCGTCGATCCAGTCCGTCGCCTCGTAGGTGCCGTCGGGCATCGCGGCGACCGCCGCCCGGCTCAGGCGCTCGCTCGCTGCGAGGATGTGATCGAATGCGTCGATGAGCCGGTCGACGCCATACTTCCCGGCGACCTCGGCGAGCCGGATGTCGGCAATCCGCACCGAGGCCAGTTCGGCATTGAGGTCGCCGAGCGACATGCGCGGCAAACGGACATTGGTCTCGATGATCTCGTAGATCGCATCCTGGCGAACGCCGCGGTCGAAGAGCTTGACGGCCGGAAAGCGGATGCCTTCCTGGTACACCTCGGTCGCATCCGGCGGCAGCGAACCCGGCGTCTTGCCGCCGACCTCGCTCCAGTGCGCGAGCGCGATGGCGAAGGCGACGAAGCGGTCCGCGATGAACACCGGCTTCATCACCGCGACGTCGCAGAGATGGGTGCCGCCCTCATAGGGGTTGTTCATGATGAACACGTCGCCGGGATGGATGTTGCCGCCGAACTTCCTGAGCACGGCGCCGATCTGGGTGGAGAACGTGCCGGTGAAGACCGTGATGCCGTTGGTCTGGGCGATGAGCTGGCCGGTGGGGTCGCAGATGCCGCAGGCGAAGTCGAGAACCTCGTAGATCACCGGGCTCATGGAGCTTCGCGCCAGCACCAGCCCCATCTCGTCGACGACCGCGAGCAGCTTGCCGCGGATGATCTCGAGCGTCACGGCATCGACGCCCGCTGCGTGGCGGACATCCGGCTCGAGCCTTCTCTGGTCGTTCATCGCCTGACTGTGCCTTTCCTGACGGCGGAGGACCGGGGCGCCGCCGCGACCACGCAGCCGACCCGCGCCACCTGCTCCGCCGTCGACGCCGCCGCATTCAGCGCCGCGACGACGATCGACAGCGGGTCGACGAGGGTCCCATCCGCCCCATCCGCAACGATCCGGCCCGCGCGGGCATCGAACCCGGCGGCCGTTCCGGACGCCCCGATCGCATCGGCGACAGTTGCGGCATGGGCGCCGCTCCGCCCGGTGATCCTTGCGAACGGCTCACCGATGGCGTTGGCGAAGGCCGCCGCTGCGGCGTCGTGGCCAAGCTTCGCCCGCACGGCCCTCGCGGCCTGGTAGAGCGCCAGCCCGCCGCCCGGAACGACACCGCCATCGAGGGCGCTGCGTGCCACGCTCACCATGGTCTCGCAGCGGCGGTGACGCTCCTTCCATTCCGTTTCGGTGAAGGCGCCGACGCGGATGTTGGCGGCACCGCCGGCAAGGCGTGCGATGCGCTGGGCGAGCTTGCCGCGGTCGTAGGTCTTCGCCTCCAGCGCGTGGGCGTCGCGCAGCTGCCGGACCCGGACGGCGACGGCATCGGGCGAGCCTTCGCCGCCGAGAATCCGCGTCGTCCGGCCGGACAGGACCGCGAATTCCGCCCCGCCGAGATCGTCGCGCCGCGCCTCCCCCGGCTGGCGCCCGAGGCGGGCCCCGAGCACGAAGCCGCCGGCGAGCACGGCGACGTCGGCGGTCATCTCGTGCCGGTAGGTGCCGGTCCCAGGTCCCTTGACGGCGGCGCAGCGGACGGTGCCGCCGCGATGATTGGTGATCAGGGTCGCCAGGGCCTGTTTCGTCACGGCCTCGGCGAGAACGAGAAGCGGCCGCTTGGCGGCATGGGCGATCTCGAGCGCCGGAATGACGTCGCGCGCCTCCTCGATCGCATCCTCGCAGAGAAGGAGCAGCGGCTGCTCGAGGCGCAGCTCGCCATCGGCGTCGAGAAAATCGCGGCTCTGGACGCCGTGGTCGAACGCCATCCCGGTCGTGTAGTCGACGCAGGTATCGACCGACTGATTGAAGGAGACCTTGACGATCCCGTCCGCCCCGACCCGCTGCACCGCCTCCGCGACGATCGCGGCGAGTTCCATGTCGTCCTCACCGGCGCGGGCGCAGAGCCGTGCGAGCAGAGCCGGTTCCGCAACATCCCGCCGCATCCCGGCGAGGGCGTCCAGCGCCACCTGCCGTGCGGCGCTGAAACCGTCGACAATGCTGCCCGGGTCGATGCCGGCCACTGCCAGTCGGCCTGCCGCCCGCGCCAGAGCGGCGGCGAGGATCGAAACCGTGGCGGCGCCATCGCCGGTGGCGTAGCGCACGCGCGTCACCGCCTCCTTGACCAGTTCGAGGCCGATGCGGCCGAAAGAATCCGGGAGCTCGACGTCACGGATCGCGGCGAAGCCGCTCTTGGTGACGAGCGGCGTGTCGCTCTGCCGCTCGAGTGCCACCGTGCCACCGCCGGGACCGTAGGTCACCGCCGCCAGCCGGCCGGCGAGCGCGATGCCGCGCCCGAGGCCCGCCTGGGCCGCGCCGTTGAACACCACCTGCTTGGAAGAGCGCAGCGACATGCCTGCTGGAGTTGCTTGTTGAAACGGGTCGCCGAAGGAGGGGCCCCCGCGGAAAGGCCGCGGCCGCACGGCCAAATCAGGCCGCGACGAAACGGTTACAGCCGCGGATGTAGTCGGTGACGTGCTCGGGCCAGATGTTCCAGAAGGCGACATTGGCGAACCGGCGCTCGCGCGGGCCGGTGTCGCGGCCGGCGCCTTCGTACCAGTGGCGCCATTCCTCGGCGGTGAGGTACTTCTTCACCGTCTCGCTGGCTGGCGAATAGTAGCCCTGGGTGGCGTCGACCGAACCGCGCCAGCCCTCGAGACACCAGTCCATGTAGGCCATGACGACCTCGGGGTCGGCTGCCTTGTTGCTCATGGTCATGCCGTAGTACCAGGCCGAGGTGCCTTCCCAGACGTCGACATAGA
>JAEZEN010000148.1 GCA_023433185.1 Pseudomonadota bacterium
GTCCGTGGCGACGCCCTTGCCGAAGCCGCGCTGCGCGAGGCGGATATCGCCCTCTACGAGGCCAAGGCCCGAGGCCGCTCCCAGTACCGGCTCTTCACCCCGGAACTGAAGGTGGCCATGGCGGAGCGTCGCACCGTCGAGACCGAGTTGCGGACCGCGCTCCGGACAGGCGAGGGCCTTGAAGTCGTCTACCAGCCGATCTTCGACAGGGCGCGCACGATCGTCGGGGCGGAAGCTCTCATCCGATGGTGTCGCCCGGACGGGGCGATGTCGGCCCCGTCGGCTTTCGTTCCGGTGGCCGAGGATCGGGGGCTGATCGATGAACTCGGGCAGTTCGTGCTGGATCGCGTCTGCCAGCTGCTTTCCCGGGCCCCGCTGCCATGGATCGCCGTGAACATATCGCCCATGCAGCTGCGGTTGCCCGCCTTCGTGAGTTCCGTCGAACACAGCCTTCGGACGCACGGCATCGACGCCTCCAGGCTGCAGCTGGAAATCACCGAAACGGCCCTGATCGACGACGATGAGAACTCCAGGACCGCCATCCGGAACCTGGCGGCACGCGGCATCGTTCTCGCGCTTGACGATTTCGGGACCGGCTATTCCTCCCTCACCTACCTGATCAACTACCCCATGGCGAAGATCAAGCTGGATCGCTCGTTCGTCGGCAACATCGGGCGTGGCGGCGACAACGACGCAATCGTCGAGGCGGTGGTATCGCTGGCCATGTCGATGAACAGGACGGTCACCGCGGAAGGCGTGGAGACGGCGGAACAGTTCAATCGCCTGGCGGTTCTCCAATGCCACGAGTTGCAGGGCTACTTCCTGGCACGACCCTTGACCGACGAGGAGCTTCTCGACCGCCTCGCGACCATCGCGGGCGAGGCCAGAGCGGTTCGGCGACGCCCCCCCGGCAACGCCCTGTTTCTCGTGGCGGACCGGGAGAAGCCCGCCGGAGGAACCACGCCGATCGCCGGGTGACGCCTCGGCCGGGGCAGCGCTTCGGCCTCCGGCCACGACCAGACAACCCATGCCTGCTGCGGCACCACGTTCACGGGTCGGCGCCGGCCGCTGAGGGACGCGGGCAATTCGCGTGGAGCATCGCGGCCGGTCCTGCTAAGCAGTTGTACGGATGGGATCGTGTGAAGCGTCTGGAGCCTGGACTTGATCGGTTCCCGAAATGTCACTGCGGGGGAGGTGCTGCCCTTCCCGAACAGCGAGGAAGTTCTGCGGGGCATCCTCGAACACGCTTCGGTCGGCATGTCGCTGGTCGACATGGATGGCCGCGTCGTCTACGCCAACCACGCCTTCTCGGCGATGTTCGGGTATCCGCTCGCCGCGTGCATCGGGCTGCGCGCGTCCGATCTCGTCGATGGCGATATGCTGCCGTCGGCGGAGCGCCAGCTGCACAGCCTCATCACCGGCCAGATCGGCAGCTACCGGACCGAGCGCCGCTATCGACGCCGCGATGGTTCGCTGTTCTGGGGACTCGTGTCGGCTTCGGTGGTCAGTTCCAGGGGCAGCAACAAGCCGCTCTATCTCATCGTCCAGATCGCCGACATCGACCGCGAGAAGGCGGCCGTCGCTGCCCTTGCCGCTTCCGAGAGCCGCTGGAACTTCGCCCTCGACAGTGCCGGTCAGGGCGTCTGGGATCATGATCTCCGCACTGGAAAGGTCTTCTATTCCTCACGGTGGAAGATCCTGCGCGGGTTTGATCCCGAGGCCGAGGTCGATCCGGAATCCTGGTTGTCGCGCGTCCATCCGGACGACCGGGAGCGCATCCTAGAGCGGATCCGGCGCCAGGATTCGGGAGAGCTCAAGGACAACGAGTTCGAGTATCGGGAGCGCCATCGGGACGGTCGCTGGGTCTGGATTCTCAGCCGCGGCAAGCCGGTCGAGTGGATGCCGGACGGCTCCGTCGCCCGCATCATGGGAACCGATACGGACATCAGTCACCTCAAGCGGATCGAAGAAAGCCTCGCCATCGAGAAGGAACGGCTCGCGGTCACCCTCGACTCCATCGCCGACGGCGTGATCGCGACCGACCCGCAGCATCGCATCACGCTCTTAAACCCCGCGGCCGAGCAGTTGACCGGCTGGCCGCGCGAGACGGCCCTGGGGCAGCATCTGGCCGACGTATTCCGCGTGCTGGACGAGGAGACGCGACAGCCGGCCATCGAGCCGATCCTGTCGGCTCTCGATGGCACCTCCCCACGATTGACCCGTGAGGGGATGGTGCTCGCAAGCGTCAGCGGCGAGGAGCGCGTCGTCCGGGAGTGCGCGTCCGTCGTCTCCAGTGACGGCCGTTCCGTCATGGGCGGCGTCATCGTTTTCCAGGATATCACGGCAAGCTACACGGCCACGCGTCATCTCTCCTACGCGGCCATGCATGATCCGCTTACGGGCCTGTTCAACCGGACGGCGTTCGAGCGGGAACTCCGGACCGCGATGTCCGAGGTCCGGGATCTGGGGCGGCAGCACATCCTGTTCTTCATTGATCTCGACCGTTTCAAGGAAGTGAACGACGCGGCCGGGCACATGGCCGGCGACGCGATGCTGAAGCTCGTCGCGCGCACGATGTCCGGGTGCATCCGCGCCCAGGACACCTGCGCCCGGATCGGGGGCGACGAGTTCACGATCATCCTGCGCGACACCAGCCTCGACGCCGGGCGGGTGATTGCCGACAAGGTGCGACGGGCGATCGGTGATCTGGCATTCGACTGGAACGGGCAGGTCTATCGGATTGGCGCCAGCATCGGCGTCGTCGCCGTCGACCCTGCCACCTCAAGCGCCGGCCTGGTCGCCGAGGCCGACGCCGCCTGCTACCGGGACAAGGGATCGCGCCGCACATAGCGTTGATGCCGCGACGACCGCCGGATGGCGGAGACGGTCCTCACCGGGCCCGCTCAGCCTCGGCCACATGGCGCTTCACCGCGATGAAGCTGTCCGGGCTCACCGAGATCGAGTCGATGCCGCAGCGCACGAGGAAGCGCGCGAATTCCGGGTGATCGCTCGGCGCCTGGCCGCAGAGGCCGACCTTCGCTCCGGCCTTCCGGGCCGCGGCGATGACGCTCTCGATCATCCATTCCACTGCCGGATCCTGTTCGTCGAACAGCCCGGCGAGCGCGCCGGAATCGCGATCGACGCCGAGGGTCAGCTGGGTGAGGTCGTTCGAGCCGATGGAGAAGCCGTCGAAGCGCTCGGCGAACCGGCCCGCCAGCACCACGTTGGAGGGGATCTCGGCCATCACATAGACCTCGAGGCCGTCCTCGCCGCGCCGCAGGCCGTTTTCGGCCATCACCTCGAGGACGCGGTCCGCCTCGAGGATCGAGCGGCAGAAGGGGATCATCACGACGACGTTGCGGAAGCCCATCTCGTTCCGCAGGCGGCGGATGGCCCGGCACTCGAGGGCGAAGCCGTCGCGATAGGCAGGCGCGTAGTAGCGCGATGCGCCGCGGAAGCCGATCATCGGGTTCTCTTCCTTCGGCTCGAACTCGGCGCCGCCGATCAGGCCGGCATATTCGTTGGTCTTGAAGTCGCTCATGCGGACGATGACCGGCCGCGGGTGCTGGGCGGCGGCGATCCGGGCGAGGCCGCGCGCCAGGCGGTCGACGAAATATTCCGTGCGGTCGGGATAGCCCGCCGTCAGGTCGGCGATCGTGCGCTTCGCCGCCTCGTCCTTCAGCGTGTCGAACCTCACAAGCGCCATGGGGTGAACCCGGATGTGGTTGCCGATGACGAACTCCATCCGTGCCAGGCCGACGCCATCGGCCGGAATCTTCCACCAGCGATAGGCGGCGGCGGGATTGGCAAGGTTGAGCATCACCTTCGTCGCCGTGTCCGGCAGCCCCGAGACGTCGACCGTCGATTCGACGTAGTCCGCCGTCCCGGCATAGACATGGCCGACATCGCCCTCGGCGCAGGAGACCGTGATCTCCTGGTCGTCGTGGAGGAGGCGGGTGGCGTCGCCCGCGCCGACGATCGCCGGCACGCCGAGCTCGCGGCTGACGATCGCCGCATGCGAGGTCCGGCCGCCATGGTCGGTGACGATGGCGGCGGCCCGCTTCATGATCGGCACCCAGTCCGGGTCGGTGGTGGTGGTGACGAGGATCGCACCGTCGACGAACCGGCCGATGTCGGCCGGGCTCTCGATCAGGCACACGCGGCCGGCGACGATCGAATCGCCGATACCGAGGCCCGAGAGCAGCAGCGGCCCCTTCCGGGTGATCGTGTAGGACTTGAAGCTCCCGGCGTCGCGCCGTGACTGGACGGTCTCGGGCCGCGCCTGGACGATGAAGATCTCGCCGGTCTCGCCGTCCTTGGCCCACTCCATGTCCATCGGCAGGCCGTAATGGGCCTCGATCGCCACCGCCCAGCGCGCCAGCGTCAGGATCTCCTGGTCGTCGAGGACGAAGGCTTCGCGCTCGGCCCGGGAGGTCGGAACGTTGCGGGTGGGATTCTCCCCCGACCCGTAGATCAGCTTCTTCTCCTTGCCGCCAAGCCGCTTCTCGATGATCGGCACGAGGTCGGGGTCGGCGAGCAACGGCTTGTAGGCGTGGTACTCGTCGGGGTCGACCGCGCCCTGGACGACGTTCTCGCCGAGGCCCCAGGCGGCGTTGATCAGGACGACGCGGTCGAACCCGGTTTCGGTGTCGATGGAGAACATCACGCCCGAGCCGCCGATGTCGGCGCGCACCATGCGCTGCACGCCGACCGAGAGGGCGACTTTCATGTGGTCGAATCCGTGCGCCTTGCGATAGGCGATGGCCCGGTCGGTGAACAGCGACGCGAAGCAGCGCCGGCAGGCATCGAGGAGCGCGGCCTCGCCGCGGATGTTGAGGAAGGTCTCCTGCTGCCCGGCGAAGCTCGCTTCCGGCAGGTCCTCCGCGGTGGCGCTGGAGCGCACGGCCACGGCGAGGTCGGCATGTCCATCGGTCCCGCCGAGGGCGCCATAGGCCTCGCGGATCGCGGCTGCCAGATCGTCCGGAATCCCGCTCCGGAGCATGGCGGCTCGGATCGCCGCGCCGACCTCCTGGAGGTTCGCGCGCCCGGTCTCGAGATCGGCCAGGGGCCCCGTCATCCGTTCATTCAGGGCGTTCGCCTCGAGGAAGCGCCAATAGGCCTCCGCCGTCGTGGCGAAGCCGGCCGGGACGCGCACGCCTTTGCCGGAGAGGGTGCGGATCATTTCCCCGAGCGAGGCATTCTTGCCACCGACGCGGGCGACGTCACCGCGGCTGACCGCATCGAGCGAGACGACGAGGGGGGTTTTCGCTTCCATGGTCATGCTCCCGGCGCGGGGCCGGCGGCGATGGCCGTCGCGGGCCGGCAGTTCGGGTTCGCTGTCGCGCGAATGAAACCGTCGATCATGAGAACGCTCCTCGCGTGGCTTGGCGCCAGTCTCGCCAAACCGGCCGCCGCGGCCTTGATCCGTATCAATCGGCCGCCGCCCGGGGGTGCGCGCCTACATCGAAGCTGCGGCCCGCGCCGCGGCGCGATGGCCGTCCCTGCCCAGTCGTCCCGCGACCCATTTCTCGGTCTCGACGATGACGAGGAGGATCACGCCGACCCCGACGATCGCCAGGCCGTCGGCGAGGGCGATCGGGCGCGTGTCGAACACCGCCTGCAGCGGCGGCAGATAGGTGAAGGCGAACTGGGCGGGGATCACGGCCGCCACGCCGATGAGGACGGCGCGGGTGCCGAAGACGCCCTGCCAGGTCAGCGACGAGCCGTGCACGTAGCGCACGCTGAAGAGATAGAAGATCTCCATGACGACCAGCGTGTTGACCGCCATCGTCCGCGCGGTCTCGAGGGACTGCCCCTGCCCGATCGCCCAGGCATAGATGCCGAATGTTCCGGCGACCATCAGGGTCGAGACGAAGAGGATGCGCCAGAGCAGCCGTCCCGACAGGAGCGGGTGCGATGACCCCCGTGGCGGGCGCAGCATGGTGTTGGGCTCCGTCGGCTCGAACGCGAGGGTGAGCCCCAGGGCGACCGAGCTGAGCATGTTCACCCACAGGATCTGAAGCGGCGTCACCGGAAGGGCCAGGCCCAGGAAAACCGCCAGGACGATGACCATCGACTCGCCGCCGTTGATCGGAAGCAGGAAGGATATGACCTTCCTCAGGTTGTCGTAGACGGTCCGGCCCTCGCGCACCGCCGCGACGATCGATGCGAAGTTGTCGTCGGCAAGGACCATCTCGCTGGCTTCCTTGGCCGCCTCGGTCCCCTTGACGCCCATAGCGACCCCCACGTCGGCGCGCTTCAGCGCCGGAGCGTCGTTCACGCCGTCGCCGGTCATGGCGATGACCGAGCCGTCGGCCTGGAGGCTTTCGACGAGCCGCAGCTTGTTCTCGGGGCTTGCGCGGGCGAAGACCGAAGCCTCCTCGGCGCGGTCGTCGAAATCGCCATCGGCGAGGGTGTCGAGTTCCTGGCCGGTCACTGCCTTGGGGTCGTCGGCGATGCCGAGCTGGACGGCGATCGCGCGGGCGGTGGCGGCGTGGTCGCCGGTGATCATCTTGACCCGGATGCCGGCGGCCCTGCACTCGGCGATGGCGGTGATCGCTTCCGGCCGGGGCGGGTCGATCAGCCCGACGAGGCCGAGCAAAGTGAGCCCATGCTCGACGTCGGCGGGTGCGATCTGGCGGCAGGCATCGGGCATGGTCCGACGCGCCAGGGCGATCACGCGCTGGCCGTCGGCGGCGAGGCGCTCGACCTGCCGGTGCCAGGTGGCGGGCTCGAGGGGACGCTCGCCCTCGGCCGTCGCCACGCGCTCGCACATGGCGAGGACCCGCTCCGGAGCGCCCTTGAGGAACACCACCGGCGGCCGGCCGCCGCGGGTATGGAGCGTCGCCATGTAGCGATGGCGCGCATCGAAGGGGATCTCGTCGAGGCGCTCGAAGGAACCCCGCGCCGCGGCGGCATCGTGGCCCGCCTTCAGGGCGAGCGAGATGAGCGCCCCCTCCATCGGATCGCCTTCCACGATCCAGTCGCCATCGGCCTTTCGGAGCTGGGCGTCGTTGCAGAGGAGGGCGGCCAGCGACAATTCCTCGATCGCCGGATCGGCGGCGGGGTCGAGGGGCTCGCCGGTGTCCGTCTGGAAGCGGCCTTCGGGCTCGTAGCCGGTTCCTTCGACGGTGATCGTCCGGTCGGCCGCGACGATGGCGCTCACCATCATCTCGTTGCGCGTGAGCGTGCCGGTCTTGTCGGAGCAGATGACCGACACGGCGCCGAGGGTCTCGACGGCCGGGAGCCGCCGGATGATGGCGTTCCGGCTTGCCATGCGCTGGACGCCGATCGCGAGCGTGATGGTCATCACTGCCGGAAGTCCTTCGGGGATCGCCGCCACGGCAAGCCCGACGACGACCATGAATGCCTCGTCGAGGCCATAGGCCCGCACGAGGACGGCATAGCCGAAGACCAGGATCGCGATGCCGAGGACGACGAGCGTGATCTGTCGCGCGAACTGGTTCATCTGCCGGATCAGCGGCGTGGCGAGATGCTCGACCGCGCCGATCAGGGAACTGATGCGGCCAAGCTCGGTTCTGGCGCCGGTCGCCACGACGACGCCGGTGCCCTGACCGGCGGCGACGAACGTTCCCGAGAAGGCCATCGGGAAGCGGTCGCCGAGGGCGGCGTCTTCGGCGACCGCCCCCGCGGCCTTGTCGACCGGGACGGATTCCCCGGTGAGGATCGCTTCGTCCACCCGGAGATTGCGCGCCCTGATCAGCCTCAGGTCGGCCGGCACGCGGTCGCCGGCCTCGAGCAGCACGATGTCGCCCGGCACGACCTTGTCGGCGGGGATGGTTTCGCGCTGGCCGCCCCGCATCACGGAGGCGAGGGGGTCGATCATCCGCGAGATCGCCTCCAGGGCCTTCTCGGCACGGCCCTCCTGCACGAAACCGATGACGGTGTTGGCGAGGACGACGGCGAAGATCACCAGCGCATCGGTGAGATGGCCGATTGCCGCCGCGAGGACGCCCGCCGCCATCAGGACATAGATGAGGAGGTTGTGGAACTGCTGAAGGAAGCGGACGAGGGCGCTGCGCTTCGCACCGGTGGGCAGCCGGTTGGGACCGTAGCGCTCCAGCCGGCGCGCCGCCTCGTCCTCGGCGAGCCCGTGCCTGTTCGCCTCGAGGGTGTCGAGCGCGGCCTCCGGAGCCAGCGCATGCCAGGGCCTGTCACCCGCCGGGTCGCGTGTCGCCGTTGTTCGGACTACCGGCGTCGCGCTGGGCATGCGTGCTGCTCCGTCCATCTGCCTTCGGCGCGGGCCCTGCGGG
>JAEZEN010000167.1 GCA_023433185.1 Pseudomonadota bacterium
CGCTCGGCCTCGCGGCCGGCGCGCTCGCCGTGCTGGTCCTGCGGCCGGTGATGGTCGGGCGAAGCGCGAAGGCGCGCGAGGCGCTGCGCAAGAGCTTCGGCCGGCTGGAAGTCTTCCTGCCAAAGACGGCCCGGCAGCTGCGTTGGGCCCTCCTCCTCTCCGTCTTCGCGGGCGTCTTCGAGGAGCTCGCCTATCGCGGCTATCTGATGGCCTATTTCGACACCTGGCTCGGGCCCTGGGGGGCGCTCGCCGCCTCGTCCGTCCTGTTCGGCCTGGCGCACAGCTACCAGGGCGTGTCGGGGATGATCGCCACCGCCCTCGTCGGGGCGGCGTTCGGCTGGGTCTATTTCGAGACGGGCTCGCTGCTGCTGCCGGTCCTGCTCCACGCCGCGCTCGACATTTCCTCGATGACCTCGGCCTGGCTCGTGCTCCGGCGGGAGCCCGGCGAGGATGCCGCCACGGGGTCGATCCCTCACACGTAATGCGGCTCGCCGCGTTCGCGCAGGGCCTCGTAATGGACCAGGGCGGGCTCGGGGCCGAAGGGCACGGGCTCGCCGTCGCGGAAGGCCCATTCGCCGCGGTCGCAATCCGCGGCGCGGACATAGCCGTTGATGTAGAGCCGCCGGTAGTGGCTCGAGCTGTTCAGGCCGGAGGCGTGCACCAGATAGGGGTTCCACATGGCGAGGTCGCCCGGCGCGAGGACGAGATCGACGACGTCTTCCGGAGACAGGCCGATCTCGACGAGCGCGGCATCGTCCATCGCCGTGCCGAGCACCGTGGTCGAGGTGTCCAGGTCCAGAGTGCCGCGGCGGTGGCTGCCCGGGACGAAGCGCATGCCGCCGCTCTCCGGATTGTGCGGGTCGATGGCAAGGCCGGTCTGGACATAGGACGTGCCGAGGTTGCGATAGGCCGCCTCGGGCAGCCGGAAGCGCGAATCCTGGTGCCAGGCGAAATCGCCCCTGCGGCCCGGCGTCTTCCAGTGGAGCTGGTTGATGATCTGCTTGAGATCGCGCCCGATCAGAGGCTCCAGCACCCGCGCCAGCCGGGGATCGAGCCGGACGCCGTTGAGCACGGGCTGGTGGTACGACATCCACTGCACCATCCGCACCTGCGGCGGCTCGTCGCCGTTCGGGTCGACATTGTAGAACAGGTTGCCGTGCCGGAAGCTGCGGCCGTGCGCGACGCCCTCGGCATGGACCTCGTCGATCGCCGCGCCGATCGCCGCAATCTCGTCCGCCGAGAACAGGCCGCGGACGATGGCATAGCCATCGCGGGCATAGTCCTCGACATAGGCGGAAGACGGATCCGGCATGATACGAACGCTACAGCTTCTCCGTGAGCTCCGGGACGATCTTGAACAGGTCGCCGACCAGGCCGATGTCGGCGACCTGGTAGATGGGCGCGTCCTCGTCCTTGTTGATGGCGATGATCGTCTTCGAATCCTTCATGCCGGCGAGGTGCTGGATCGCGCCGGAAATGCCGATCGCGATATAGACTTCGGGGGCGACGATCTTGCCGGTCTGGCCGACCTGATAGTCGTTCGGGGCATAGCCGGCATCGACCGCCGCGCGCGAGGCGCCGACGCCCGCCTTGAGCTTGTCCGCGAGCGGATCGAGCAAAGCGTGGAACTGCTCGGACGAGCCGAAGGCGCGGCCGCCGGAGACGATCACCTTGGCGCTGGTCAGCTCCGGCCGCTCGGACTTCGACAGCTCGGCGCCGACGAAGCTGGAGAGGCCCGAATCCGCGCCGCCCGACACCGCCTCGACGCTGCCGTTGCCGCCCTCCCGCGCTGCCTTGTCGAAGGCCGTGGTGCGTACGGTGATCACCTTCTTGGCGTCCGACGACTTCACCGTCGCGATCGCGTTGCCGGCATAGATGGGCCGGGTGAAGGTGTCCGGCCCCTCGACGCTGAGGATGTCGGAGATCTGCATCACGTCGAGCAGGGCGGCGACTCGCGGCGCGATGTTCTTGCCCGTGGTCGTGGCCGGGGCGACGAAATAATCGCAATGATCGTTCACCAGCGCGACGGCGACCGGCGCGACATTCTCCGCCAGATTGTGCGCGAAGGCGGCGCCGTCGGCGACGTGGACCTTGGCGACCCCCGCAATCTTCGCGGCCTCCTGGGCTACGGGGCCGACGCCTTCGCCCGCGACGAGCGCATGGACCTCGCCCAGCTGCGCAGCCGCAGTGACGGTGGCGAGGGTGGCGTCCTTGATCTGTCCCCCCTCATGCTCGACCAGAACCAGCGCGACGCTCATGCCACCACTCCCAGGGCTTTCAGTTTGCCGATCAGCTCGTCCACGTCCGCGACCTTCACGCCCGCCTGGCGCCTGGCCGGTTCCGCGACCTTCAGGGTCTGCAGCCGCGGCGCGGTATCGACGCCGTATTCCGCCGGCGCCTTGGTCGCGAGCGGCTTGGACTTGGCCTTCATGATGTTGGGCAGCGAGGCGTAGCGCGGCTCGTTGAGGCGCAGGTCGGTGGTGATCACCGCCGGCACATTGAGCTTCACCGTCTCGAGGCCGCCGTCCACCTCGCGGGTGACGTCGACCTTGTCGCCCGAAACCTCGACCTTCGAGGCGAAGGTGCCCTGGCCCCAGCCGAGCAGGGCGGCGAGCATCTGGCCGGTCTGGTTGGAATCGTCGTCGATCGCCTGCTTGCCGAGGATGACCAGCCCGGGCTGTTCCTCTTCCGCGACCTTCGCCAGCAGCTTGGCCACGGCGAGCGGCTCGACCTCGTCGTCCGTCTGGATCAGGATCGCCCGGTCGGCGCCCATGGCAAGCGCGGTGCGCAGCGTCTCCTGCGCCTTGGCCGGGCCGATCGAGACCGCGACGATCTCGCTCGCCGCGCCCTTTTCCTTCAGCCGGATCGCCTCCTCGACCGCGATCTCGTCGAACGGGTTCATGCTCATCTTGACGTTGGCGAGATCGACGCCGCTGCCGTCGGGCTTCACCCGCGGCTTCACGTTGAAATCGATCACCCGTTTGACGGCGACCAGGAGCTTCATGTCCTCACTCTCCTTCGTGTTCCGGCGAAGGCCGGAACGCTGGCCAAGGCTCCTGCCTTCGCAGGAGCACGACAATGCTTAAGCCGGTACCCCGGCAACCTCCGCCACGATCTTCCTTGCGGCATCCCCCAGGTCGTTTGCCGGCACGATGGCGAGGCCGGAATCGGCGAGGATCGCCTTGCCTTCCTCGACATTGGTGCCCTCGAGCCGCACGACCAGGGGGACCTTGATGTCCATCTCCCGCGCCGCGGCGACGATGCCCTCGGCGATGATGTCGCAGCGCATGATCCCGCCGAAGATGTTGACGAGGATGCCCTGCACGGCGGGATCGGAGAGGATGATCTTGAACGCCGCCGTCACTTTCTCCTTGGAGGCGCCGCCGCCGACGTCGCAGAAATTGGCCGGGAAGGCGCCGTTCAGCTTGATGATGTCCATCGTCGCCATGGCGAGGCCGGCGCCGTTCACCATGCAGCCGATATTGCCGTCCAGCTTGATGTAGGCGAGGTCGTGCTTCGAGGCCTCGACCTCCATCGGGTCCTCCTCGGTGATGTCGCGCAGCTGCTCGAGGTCAGGGTGGCGGAACTCGGCGTTGGAGTCGAAGCCGACCTTGGCATCGAGGACCAGAAGTTCACCCTTGTCGGTGACGGCCAGCGGATTGATCTCGATCTGCGCGGCGTCGGTGACGAGGAAGGCGTCGTAGAGCAGTTTCGCGACCTTCTGCGCCTGCTTCGCCAGGTCGCCGCCGAGACCCAAAGCCTTCGCCACGGCGCGGCCGTGATGCGGCATGAAGCCGGTCGCCGGATCGACCGAGAAACTGTGGATCTTCTCCGGCGTCTCGTGGGCGACATCCTCGATGTTCATCCC
>JAEZEN010000172.1 GCA_023433185.1 Pseudomonadota bacterium
GTGCCGCCGTAGGGCGGCACTCCGCGAAGTCGAGACTTATAGCACCGCGCGGGGAAGCAGTGTCAATCGCACGAGAAAACCCGCCGCGGGGACGGCACGAGAAGCGCACCGGTGGAGCAAGGCGGGACGACTTGGGGAAAACATTCTGAGGACGGCTCGGACTCTTGTCAGCGAGTCGCCGGCTATGTAGGTTTCACAACGTCGGGTGCGACCGGCACGCGTATCCTGCGGCGGACCTCAGTAACCATTTTTCACGCGTTGAGCGCTGGCTGGCGGAGCAGGTCAGCGCGCGAAATGTGATTCCGAGTCGGCCGCCATGAAAGAAGAAGGGTGACCTCGAGATGAATTGGACCGACGATCGCGTCGAGTTGCTGAAGAAGCTCTGGGCCGACGGCCTGAGCGCGAGTCAGATCGCCTTGCAGCTCGGCGGCGTGACGCGGAACGCCGTGATCGGCAAGGTGCATCGCCTCAACCTCTCGGGACGCGCCAAGCCCGCTTCGACCCAGGCCCGCCCGCGCAAGACCCGCCAGACGAACACCGCGCCCTCGGCCCACCGCTCCGTGGCGTCCCGCCCGCTGATGGTCCAGGGCAATACAGCCCTCAAGATGCAGCCGAGCCCCGCGCCGCGACGTGCCCCGGTGCAGGTGCCGATCGAGGACCTTGTCGTCCCGATCAGCCTGAAGGTCTCGCTCCTCGCCCTCAACGACCAGATGTGCAAGTGGCCGATCGGCGATCCCGGCACCGAAGGCTTCCACTTCTGCGGTCACCGCAGCTTCAACAGCCTGCCCTATTGCGAGTATCACTCGCGGCTCGCCTACCAGCCGGCCAATGACCGCCGGCGCGACCGGGATCGCGACCGCGACCAGGGCTGACATCCCGGCACGACGCGCCCGGTCTCGCCGGGCGCCGGGATCGTCGCGAAAGCGGGTGGAGGCCGCCGTCCGGGCTCAGCCGTTGCCGGCGCTGCCGGCGAACCCTTCATCGAGCGAGTAGCCCGAACCGCGCACCGTGCGGATCGGATCCCGGCCGGTGCCGAGGGCCTTGCGGAGCCGTCCGACATGGACGTCGACGGTGCGCTCGTCGACATAGACGTCCCGCCCCCAGACGCCGTCGAGGAGCTGCGTGCGCGAGAACACGCGGCCTGGCGACTGCATGAGGAACTCGAGGAGCCGGAACTCGGTGGGGCCGAGATGCAGGTCGCGGCCCCGGCGGCGGACGCGGTGGGTCTCGCGATCGAGTTCGATCTCGCCGGCGCGCAGCACCGAGGCGATCAGCTCCGGCTTCGAGCGCCGGAGGATGGCGCGGACGCGAGCCATCAGCTCCGGCACGGAGAACGGCTTGACTACGTAGTCGTCGGCGCCCGTGGCGAGACCGCGGATCCGCTCCTGCTCCTCGCCGCGCGCCGTCAGCATGATGATCGGCAGGGAACGCGTCATCTCGCGGCTGCGGAGGCGGCGGCAGAGCTCGATGCCCGAG
This sequence comes from Pseudomonadota bacterium, assembly GCA_023433185.1. Next base: position 1,477 of record JAEZEN010000172.1, read on the forward strand.
ACGCCCGGCAGCATCCAGTCGAGGAGCAGAAGATCCGGAACGGTTTCACGCAGCCGGGTCTCGGCCTCGTCGCCGCGCTCCACCGTGTCGACCTGATACCCCTCCGCCTCGAGGTTGTAGCGAAGCATCAGTGAGAGCGGCTCCTCGTCTTCGACGATCATCACGCGCGGGGTCATTTTCCGGCCTCGGCTTCTCAGGATCTCGGAACGAATTCAACGGGCGTCGAACTGGTCGTGTCCTTCTTCGGCCGCTCGTCGGTCAGCGGCACGCCGGTGATCACGTAGTGGACCGTCTCGGCGATGTTGGTCGCATGATCCCCGATCCGTTCGAGGTTCTTCGCGCAGAACAGGAGGTGGATGCAGAACGAGATGTTGCGCGGATCCTCCATCATGTAGGTGAGGAGTTCGCGGAACAACGAGGTGTACATCGCGTCGATCTCGTCGTCGCGCTCCCACACCGCATGCGCCGCTTCGAGGTCGCGCGCGGTATAGGCATCGAGGACGTTCTTGAGCTGGGCGAAGCTCAGCTCGGCGATATGCTCGACGCCGGCAACGAGCCGCTGGGCGCCAAAATTGTTCTCGATGGCGAAGACGCGCTTGGCGGTGTTCTTGGCAAGGTCGCCGACCCGCTCGAGGTCGTTTGCGATATGCATCGCGGCGACGATCTGGCGAAGGTCCTGCGCCATCGGCTGGCGCTTGGCGATCATCAGGGTCGCCCGATCCTCGACCTCGCGCTGGAGGTGGTCCATGCGCCGGTCGAGGGTGATCACGCTCTGTGCGAGATCGCCATCGCGCCGGGCAAGGGCACCGACCGAGTCCGCGACCTGCTGCTCGGCGATACCGCCCATCTCGGCGATCTTCTGCGAAAGCTCGCCGAGTTCCTCGTCGAAGGAGGCGACGATGTGTTCGTTCATGACCATCTGACGATCCGATCTCAGCCGAAGCGGCCGGTGATGTAGTCCTGGGTGCGCTTGTCCCGGGGATTGGTGAAGATCTGCTCCGTCGGACCGGTCTCGACGAGGTTGCCGAGATGGAAGAACGCGGTCGTCTGGGAGACGCGCGCCGCCTGCTGCATCGAGTGGGTGACGATGATGATCGTGAAGTTGTGCTTCAGCTCGTCGATCAGTTCCTCGATGCGGGCGGTCGCGATCGGGTCGAGCGCGGAGCACGGCTCGTCCATCAGGATCACTTCCGGCGACACCGCGATGGCACGGGCGATGCAGAGGCGCTGCTGCTGGCCGCCGGAAAGCCCGGTACCCGACTCGTTGAGACGATCCTTGACCTCCTCCCAAAGGCCGGCGCGCTTCAGGCTCGCCTCGACGATCGCGGCGAGATCCTGCTTGGAGCGCGCGAGGCCGTGAATGCGCGGGCCGTAGGCGACATTCTCGAAGATCGACTTGGGGAAGGGGTTCGGCTTCTGGAATACCATGCCGACCCGGGCGCGAAGCTCGACCACGTCGAGGCGCGGATCGTAGATGTCCTCGCTGTCGAGGCGGATGTCGCCGACGACGCGGCAGCCTTCGATGGTGTCGTTCATCCGGTTGATGCAGCGCAGGAAGGTCGACTTGCCGCAACCCGATGGCCCGATGAAGGCCGTCACCGACTTCTCGAGGATCGGCAGCGACACGTCCTTCAGGGCGTGCTTCTCGCCGTAGTAGACGTTCACGTCCTTGGCATCGACCTTGACACCGAGGACCCGACCGCCGGTGCCGGCGAAGGCCATGTTCGCTGGGGTCACCGAGCTGGTTTCGGTCATCGCGGTATCATTCATAGCCATATCTCCTAGCCGCTGCCACCCTACCAGGCCCGTTCGAGCCGCTGGCGCAGGAAGATCGCAATGCTGTTCATGATGATGAGGAAGACGAGCAGCACGAGAATGCCGGCGGAGGTCAGCGAGACGAATCCGCGCTCCGGGCTGTCGGCCCAGATGAAGATCTGCGTCGGCAGCGCCGTGGACGCGTCGAGAATGCCGCCCGGCGGGCTCGTTATGAACGCGTTCATCCCGATCAGGAGCAGCGGCGCGGTCTCGCCGAGCGCCTGGGCGAGACCGATGATGGTGCCCGTGAGGATGCCTGGCAGGGCCAGCGGCAGGACGTGATGCAGGATCATCTGGTGCTTGGAGGCTCCGACCCCGAGCGCGCCTTCGCGGATCGACGGCGGCACCGCCTTGAGGGCATTGCGGGTGACGATGATGATCGTCGGCAGGGTCATCAGCGCGAGCACCATGCCGCCGACGAGCGGCGCCGACCGCGGCAGCCCGAAGAAGTTGAGGAACACGGCGAGGCCGAGCAGGCCGAAGACGATCGAGGGCACCGCGGCCAGGTTGTTGATGTTGACCTCGATGAGGTCGGTCCACCGGTTCTTGGGGGCGAATTCCTCGAGGTAGATGGCCGCCGCGATTCCGATCGGGAAACTGATGAAGAAGCAGACGAGCAGCGCGTAGAACGAGCCGACGATCGCGCCGGCGAGGCCGGCAAGTTCGGGAAAGCGGCTGTCGGCGTTGAAGAAGATTCCCCAGTTGAAGGGTGTCGAAATCCGGCCCTCCGCGACCAGTTGGTCGAACCACTCGATCTGCTGGTCTGAAACGCGGCGCTGCTCTTCCGGCACGTCGCGCGAGATGGCCCCCTTGTTGAACTGGTCGAACGGATCGGATGCCGGAACGGCGAGCCGCAGCGTGCCGCCGATCACGCTGGGATTGGCGACGACGGCGTCGCGCACCATGAACTGGGCGTTGTTCGTGAGGAGTTGCGCGAGCTGCCGTTCCTGCGGGCCGCTCACATCGGGGAAGACGGCGCGCAGCCCCTCCCGGACGACCGCCCGGTAGTTCCCGGCCGCCGGATCGGCCGGATCGACGTACTCGGTCGAGACCGGATAGTCGAGCGTCACCATCGTGCGCAGGAAGGCGGAATAGCCGGTGAACACCAGCGAGACGATGAGAATGCCGAGGAGCCCGATCGCCAGCGAGATCGCGGCGATGCCGTAGGCCTGGAGGCGACGGTCCGCCGCATAGCGGCGCTTGCGGCGGGCGGCGGCCTCGGAGCCCGACCAGTCGTGCCGCTGGATGCCGATGTCGGTCATGGACCCTTTCCCACTAGTCGTACTTCTCGCGGTACTTCCGCACGATGCCCAGCGCCACGACGTTGAGGCAGAGGGTCACGAGGAAGAGCACCAGCCCCAGCGCGAAGGCGGCGAGGGTCTTGGGGCTGTCGAACTCGGTGTCGCCGATCAGCAGCGTGACGATCTGCACGGTGACCGTGGTCACGCTGTTGAGCGGGTTGGCTGTCAGGGTGGCGATCAGCCCGGCCGCCATGACCACGATCATGGTCTCGCCGATCGCCCGGCTGAGCGCGAGCAGGATGCCGCCGACAATGCCGGGAAGCGCCGCTGGCAGGAGGACCTTGACCATGGTCTCGCTGCGGGTCGCGCCCATCGCCAGGGAGCCGTCGCGCATCGCCCGGGGCACCGCCTTGAGGACATCGTCGGACAGCGAAGAGATGAAAGGCAGGATCATGATGCCCATGACGGCACCCGCCGCGAGCGCGCTGTTGGGCGAGACGACGATGCCGAGGGTGCCGCCGAAGCTGCGCACTGCCGGCGCCACGGTGAGCACCGCGAAGAAGCCGTAGACCACGGTCGGCACGCCGGCGAGGATCTCGAGGATCGGCTTCACCACCTTGCGGACGCGGTCGTTGGCGTATTCGACGAGGTAGATCGCAGTGAACAGCCCGATCGGGGTCGCCACCAGCATCGCGATCGTCGCGATCAGCAATGTACCGGTGAAGACCGGGACGGCCCCGAAGGCGCCGAGGCCGGCGACCTGGTCGGGCCGGAGCGCGATCTGCGGCTCCCAGTTGAGGCCGAAGAGGAACTCGGTGATCGGGACCATCTGGAAGAAGCGCCAGGCCTCGAAGACCAGCGAGGCGATGATGCCGACCGTGGTCAGGATGGCGACCAGCGAGGCGAAGATCATCAGGCCGCTGACCACCCGCTCGAAGTTGTTGCGGGCGCGGAAGCGCGGGGCGAGGCGCGACCGGGTCACCACCAGCGCGACGATCATCAGCGCCATGGCGACGACGAGCATCGCCCAGTTGGCGATGGCGCGCCAGCGCTCGAGATCGGCCGCGGCGGCCCTGACTTCGGGGCTCGGCTCGCTGAAGATCTGACCGGCGGCGACGTTCCTGATTTCGGAGAGATAGAGGCTGAGCTGCGCCGGGCTGGCGCCCTCGGTCATCGTGGCCGGCAGCGAGGCGAGGAGGATGCGGTCGATGATGGGCTGCTGAAGGAAGACCCAGAGCAGCACCAGCACGAGGGCGGGAATCCCCACCCAGACGGCGACATAGGCGCCGTGATAAGCGGGCAGGGAATGCACGGCGGTGCCGCCGGCGGCAGCGAAGTGCGTACCGGACGAGCGACCGACGAAGAAGGCCACGAGCGACATCGCGACGATCAGGATGACAGCGTATCCGAGCACGATGATCCGGCCTCAGCGAGAACCTTTGGAGGAAGCGGACCGGGGGGGGCCGGGGGGCGCCGGGGGGG
>JAEZEN010000174.1 GCA_023433185.1 Pseudomonadota bacterium
CGCCCGGCGTTTTCGTTCCGTGGCGTGGGGGCGCCGCGGCGTGCGCGGCGGCAACCGCGGCGCTCGGCGCGCCGCCGTCGAAGGCGATCGCGTCGATGCCCTCGCCGCGGAGCGCCGCGGCCTTCCCGGCGGAACGCACGGTGCCTCCGACCAGCCATCCGTCGTCGCGCATCGCACGGGCGAAGGCGAGGCCGGTATAGCCGAGGCCGAAGACGAAGAGGCGCGGCGCCGTCATGCCGGCTTCCGCTTCGCGGGCGGTCCGAGGACCGCGACCCTGCGGCCTGCCGCGCAATCGGCGACGAGGGTCGCGAGACGCCGCTCCCGCGTCTCCGGCCTCACCGCGCTCATCACCCACCAGGTCGCCTGCCGGCGATAGGACGGCGGGCTTCCGGAGAACCACGCCCAGGCCGCCCCGTCGGCGCGGAGCCGGGCCTCGGCTTCGGGGTCGAACGCGACGTCGCGGTTCTCGTGGGAATAGCGCTTCTCGAGCCTGGGATCGCGCCCTTCATAGGCGGCAAGCCCGGCCTCGGCCATTCGTCCCTCCGCCTTCAGCGCCTCGACGCGGGCGATGTTGACGTCGCTCCACACACTTCGCTTCCGGCGGGGCGTGAAGCGGATCGACCAGGTGTGGTCGTCAATGCGGCGGCCGACGCCGTCGATCCACCCGAAGCAGAGGGCCTCGTCGAGCGCTTCCGGACGGGTCATGCCGCTGCCGGGACTGCCGGCCTTGTGGAAGCCGACGACGCACTCGGCGGCGCTCGCGTGGTTGGCCTCCAGCCAGTCTCGCCACTCGCTGCGCGTGCGGAAGAATCGCGCTCCCGACATGCCGGGAGTCACTCCTTCCGCGTCCGGTCCAGGTCCTCGATCTCGAGCCGCCCGATCCGCAGCCTGTCGATGCGGGCGTCCTTGACCGTGAAACGGCCGACGGCAAGCCGGCCGATGGCGAGCGCCCCGATCGCGATCGCGCCGATGGCGAGCGCCCCGAACGCCAGTGCCCCGACGGAGGAGGCCCCGGTCGCCGTTGCGCCCGTCGCCGTCGCGCCGCGGGCCGCCAGGGGGCGTCGCGCCGGCAGGGTCGGGCCGGGGGATGTCGCAGGCGTGCCGTCGCTGTCACTGGTCGAGGTCATGCCATTCCTCCATCACGCTGTCGTCGCTGTCCGCGCCGGCGGTGCGCCGCACCGCTCTCGCCCGGTCGCGGTCGAGCCGGCCAAGGGCCCAGACCGCGGCCCCGCGCACAAGCGGGGACCGGTCGCGGGCGCCGGCCTCCGCGACGGGCACGAGGCTATGGTCGCCCGCGTTCCCGACCGCGATCATCACATTGCGCACGAACCGGTCGCGACCGATGCGCTTGACCGGAGAGCCGGAGAAGCGCGCGCGGAAGCCGGCGTCGTCGAGCGCCGCGAGATCGGCGAGGCGCGGGCCGGCGAGGTCGTCGCGCGCGGCGAGCTTCGCCTCGCGCGTCGCCCGGGCATACTTGTTCCACGGGCAGACGGCGAGACAGTCGTCGCAGCCGTAGATGCGGTTGCCCATGGCGGCGCGGAACTCCCGCGGGAGCGGCCCCTTGTGCTCGATCGTCAGGTAGGAGATGCAGCGCCGCGCATCGAGCCGGTAGGGCGCGGGGAACGCCTGGGTCGGGCAGATTTCGAGGCAGGCGCGGCATGAGCCGCAATGGTCGCTCTCGGGCGCGTCGGGCGGCAGGTCGGCCGCGGTGAGGATCGCCCCGAGGAACAGCCAGGAGCCGAAGTCGCGGCTGACGAGATTGGTGTGCTTGCCCTGCCAGCCGAGCCCTGCCGCCTCCGCCAGCGGCTTCTCCATCAGCGGCGCGGTATCGACGAACACCTTGAGTTCGGCGCCGGAACGCACCGCGAAGCGCGAGGCGAGGCGCTTCAGCTTGCCCTTGACGAGATCGTGGTAGTCGCGGTTGCGGGCATAGACGGAAATGGTGGCGCGGTCGCGGAGCGCAAGCGTCGCCAGCGGGTCGCTGTCGGGCCCGTAGTTGAGGCCGAGCATCACCACCGAGCGGGCCGCGGGCCACAGGGCGGCGGGCGAGCCGCGCCGGTCGGCGGTGTCGGCGAGCCACGTCATGCCGCCATGGAAGCCGTCGGCGATGAACGCGGCAAGCCGGCCGGCCGTCTCCGGGGCGGCATCGGGCGTCGTGACGCGGACGATGTCGAAGCCCTCCCGGCGGGCGTCGGCGGTGATGCCGTCCTTCAGAAGTCGAGATCGGCGTAGTGGGTCGCCGGCGGATTGCCGCGGACCGTGTCGGCGAGGATCTGGCGGAAGCTCGGACGCGACTTGATGCGCGCGTACCACTGCTTCGCCATCGTGTCTTCCTCCCATGGCACCTCGCCCAGATAGTCGGTCGACGAGAGATGGGCCGCGGCGGCGAGGTCGGCAAGGCTCACCGACCGTCCTGCCAGACAGTTCCGCCGGGCCACGAGGTAGCCGACATAGCGGAGATGATAGCGGATATTGCCGCGCGCCGCGCGGATTGCCGCGGCGTCGGGCGACCCGCCGCTGCCGCGTGGCGCGGTGCGCTTCAGGACCTTCTCGTTCGTCAGATACGCCGTCACTTCGGAATCGAACTTGTCGAGGAACCAGGAGACGATGCGGCGCACTTCGGCGCGCTCCGGCGGCGCCTTCGGCATCAGCGTCGCCTCGCCGAGGCGATGGCCGCGGGTCTCGCACAGATATTCCGCGATCACCGACGCACCGCAGATCGTGCCGTCCTCCTCGTCGACGAGGACGGGCAGGGTTCCCGCCGGGTTGAGGACGAGGAACTCCTCGTCGCGGTCGAACGGGTGGTGCTCGACGAACTCGACGGCCTCGCCGTACTCGGCGAGCACGAGGCGAACATAGCGGGAACCGGCAGAGAGGGGATGGTGATAGAGGATCGGCATCAGGCGGGAAGCGTCCGAGCCTCCGTTTGCGAACGGAATGACATCACGATTCGGGTATAGAACCGGGCCGCGGCAGGAACAAGGCGATTCGCTTATCCAACACGGGAACCGGACATGGCCAATTCTTTCGTCGACCCGCTGCTCCTCGGCATCGTCGAGGGCGCCACGGAGTTTCTGCCCGTGTCGTCGACCGCCCACATCCTGCTGCTGGGCAAGCTGCTGGGCTTCGAGAACCCGGGGAAGGCCTTCGAGATCCTGATCCAGCTGGGGGCGATCCTCGCCCTGCTCTCGGTCTATGCCGCCCGGCTGTGGCACGTCGCCACGACGCTGACGACTTCGCCGCGGTCCCGGCATTTCACCATCGGCGTCGTCCTCGCCTTCCTGCCGGCGGCGTTGATGGGCGTCCTCTTCCACGACTTCATCACACGGGTGATCTTCGAATCGGTCACCACGATCAGCATCATGCTGATCCTTGGCGGCATCGTGCTGATCTACATCGACCGCCTGCCGCTTCGCCCGCTCTACGCCGATGCCATGAACTTCCCGCTGGGCGTCTATCTCGGCATCGGCATCTTCCAGACGCTGTCGCTGGTGCCGGGCGTGTCGCGCTCGGGCGCCTCGATCGTCGGCGCCATGCTGCTCGGGGCGGACAAGCGTTCGGCGGCGGAATTCTCCTTCTTCCTGGCCATGCCGACCATGCTCGGCGCCTTCGTCTACAGCCTCGCCAAGAACGCCTCGATCCTCGACTGGGACGCGGTCGTGACGATCATCATCGGCTTCGTGGCAGCCTTCGTCTCCGCCGTCATCGTGGTCCGCCTGTTCCTCGGCTTCGTCAGCCGCCGCGGCTTCGCCCCGTTCGGCTGGTGGCGGATCGGGGTCGGCACCCTCGGCCTGATAGCGGTGGTCTTCTTCTCTTCGCCGGAGCCGACGCTGCGCGATCCCAACGCCCCGGTCGTCACCGAGCCGGAGTCGACCCTGCCGCGGGACGTCACCGCCCCGGAGGTGCCCGCCGCGCCACCGGCCGATACCGAGGCGCCGGGTGCCGACGATCCGCTCGGCGACCTGATCCTTCAGGAGTGATCGGGAGGCTTCAGTCCCGGCGCATCCCGCCGCCAGCCGCCATGCGCTCCCCGCAGCGCCCTCCCGCGCGCGCGGCGATGGCCGACGTCCCCAAGCTCAGACGACCTGCTTCTCGTACTCGCCTTGGGCGCGGAAGCGGTTGAGGTAGGACGGCAGAACCGATTCCAGCGTCGTCGGCTCGATGCCGAAGGCGCGGATCGTGCGCTTCTCGGCGATCGCCGCCTCGGAGACGACGTTGTCTACGCGCAGCTGGCGCACCTGGTCGGGGGTCAGCAGCTTGCCGGGCAGGAACTGGAGCACCGAGCCCATCGCGCTCGCCACGCCCCACGGCAGAGGCAGAAGCAGGCGCTTCCGGCCGATCACCGAGAGCATCAGCTCCATGCATTCGCGGAAGCTGCGCACCTCCGGGCCGCCGAGCTCATAGGCCGTGCCCGGCCGGGCATGGCCCTCGAC
>JAEZEN010000209.1 GCA_023433185.1 Pseudomonadota bacterium
GCGCTGATGTGGCTGATCGGCTGTCTCGGCCTGTGGGACCAGGCGATGCAGACGATCGCCCTGCTCATCGTCGCCGTCGGGATTTCCGTCATCCTCGGGATTCCGATCGGCGTGATCGCGGCGCGGAGCCGCGTCGCCCGGGCGGCGATCAATCCGCTCCTCGACCTGATGCAGACGATCCCGAGCTTCGTCTATCTCATCCCCGCGGCGATGCTGTTCGGGCTCGGCAAGGTGCCGGCGATCCTCGCCACCGTGGTCTATGCCACGCCGCCCCTGATCCGCCTCACCGACCTCGGCATCCGCGAGGTCGATCACGAGACGGTCGAGGCGAGCCGGGCCTTCGGCGCGACCCGCTGGCAGGTGCTGACCGGAGTCGAACTGCCGCTCGCGCTGCCGACGATCATGCAGGGCATCAACCAGACGATGATGATGGCCCTCGCCATGGTGGTCATCGCCTCGATGATCGGCGCTAGGGGGGTGGGCGAGACCGTTCTGATCGGCCTCCAGCGCAACGACCCCGGTACGGGGCTGGTCGGCGGGCTGGTGATCGTCCTTCTCGCCGTGATCTTCGACCGCACTTCCCAGGCGATCGGGCACCGCCTCCAGGCGCATCGCCGGGCGCGGAGCTGAGGCTGGTGGCGCTGATCGAGGTCAGGAACGTCTCCACCGTCTTCGGCGCCTCGCCGCAGAAGGCGCTGGCGCTGGTCCGCGGCGGCATGGGCAAGGACGAACTCCTCGCCGGGACCGGCGCCGTCCTCGCCCTCGACGACGTGTCGCTGTCGGTCGAGCGCTCCGAGACGTTTGTGGTCATGGGGCTGTCGGGGTCGGGCAAGTCGACGCTCATCCGCCACCTCAACCGCCTGGTCGATCCGACCGCCGGCACGATCGCCATCGACGGGGTCGACGTGCTCGGCCTTCCGATCCGCGCCCTCGAACGGTTCCGCCGCGGCAAGCTGGCGATGGTGTTCCAGCGCTTCGGCCTCTTCCCGCACCGGACAGTGCTCGACAACGTCGCCTACGGGCTCGAGGTGCAGGGCATCGCCCGGGCCGAGCGCCGCGCCCGGGCCGCGGAATGGGTGTCCGCCGTGGGGCTGTCGGGCTACGAGACGCGCTATCCGGCGGCGCTATCCGGCGGCATGCAGCAGCGCGTCGGCCTGGCGCGGGCGCTCTGCAGCGATGCCGAAATCCTGCTCATGGACGAGGCGTTCTCGGCGCTTGACCCGCTGATCCGCGGCGAGATGCAGGACCAGCTCGCCGAGCTCCAGGCGCGTCTGCGCAAGACCATCGTCTTCATCACCCACGATCTCGACGAGGCGCTCCGTCTCGGCGACCGCATCGCCATCCTCAAGGACGGCAGGCTCGCCCAGGTGGGGACGCCCGCCGAGATCGTCGAGCGCCCGGCCGACGACTACGTCCGCGCCTTCGTGCGGGCCGTCACCCGCCGCCGGGTCGTCGACGGAACCCCGCCAGCCTAGGGGAACTTTCTGGCCCGGCATTCGATCGTGACACCTAGCGGAGGAGCAGGTTGCCGGCGACGTCGACGACGCCGACGAGGATGCCGGTGACCGCGATGGCGCCGAGGATGCCGAGCACGATGAGGGCGCCGTCGCGCTGGATCATGCCGAGCGCGACCGCGGCGAGGCAGGCCGCCGGCGGCGCGTTGAAGAGCGGGATCGGCAGGATCAGGATCAGCGAGAGATAGAGGCAGACGAGGCCGACCAGCCGCTCGCGCCGGACGAGCCAGAGCAGCCGCGGGCGCGAGGCGCGCTCGATCCAGCGGAAGGCCGGCGCGAGGTAGCGCGCGGCGGCCTCGAGCACCCCGCGCGGCACGGCGACCGACTGGAGCCGGGACGGCAGGAGCGCCCCCTCACCGAAAAGCGCGAGGTGGGCGGAGATGATGATGAGCGGGACGGCGAGCACCGTCGATGCGCTCGGCAGCGGCAGCGGCGGTACCTCGGGCAGGACGAAGACGAGAAGGGCGAGACCGTGGACCCGCGATCCCGCGGCGGCGACGATGGCGCTGAACGGAATCTTCGGCGTCGGGCTCGCGGCAAGCGCCTCGATGATTCCCGAGGTCGTCGGCACATCGCCGTCGGAAAGGCGCGCGTCCTGGTCCTTGTCGCCGGTCAAGGCACCCCTCCACACCAGGTCGGCGCAGCCGCCGCGCCCGATCCGCGACCTTAGCGCCGCGAGCCGCGACCGGGCCAGTGTCCCGTACGGTGGGGCCGGGATTCAGGCGGCGACCGCCGGGGCCGCGAAGGAATCGAAGGCGCGGAGGGCCGCGCCGCCATAGACCATCGAAGGGCCGCCGCCCATCTGGAGGGCGATGCCGACCGCCTCGACCACCTGCCGGCCGTCGGTCCCGAGCTCGGACAGGCGGCGGGCATGATAGGCGACGCAGCCGTCGCAGCGCGACGCGATGCTGAGGGCGAGGGCGATCAGCTCCTTGGTACTGCGGGTGAGCGCACCGTCGGCATAGGTCGCGGCGCCGAGTGGAGCGAGTTTGACATTTGACCACCCACCAGCCGCGAACGCCCGCTCAAATGTCAAACTCAAGAGCTCCACTCGGATCACATGGTTGCTCGTGGTCCCTTGATTGCGACATTTGCTCGGGCGCTCCATCAAACTTGGAGCAAATGTCGGAATCGGACCACGAGGGCCCTGAAGCCCTTCATCGCCTCGGGATGGCTGCGGGCGAGTTCGGCGGCCGCTTCGTTCACGGCGTCGGCGGCAAGGTCGTGATGTGTCGTCATGCGATCCGGTCCTGCGGCAGGGAGCGAGTCTTCCCCGCCGTATATCGGCCGCATGTGGCTCCGGAACGTTGATCCGGTCAAACCTGCGACGCCCCTTCCCCGCTTATCTGTGGCGGCGCGCGGGTGTGCCGTGAAATGATCGTCACACGGACGTGCGCCGATGACCGTCCGCCGCAAGTGACGAAGGTTCCGCCGCATCATGTCGACCTATCGCCTCGACCGCCTTTTCGCCCCCCGCGCGATCGCCCTGGTGGGTGCCAGCCCGCGGCCCGGCTCGCTCGGCAATGCCGTGCTGCGCAACCTCCGTGGGGCGGACTTCGCGGGTCCCCTGGCGCTCGTCAACCCGCGCCATGGCGAGATCGAAGGGCTGCCGACCGTCGCCTCGCTCCGCGAT
>JAEZEN010000214.1 GCA_023433185.1 Pseudomonadota bacterium
CGGCGCCAAGCGCCGAGACGTGGACGATCCGGTCGAGCCCGGCGCGCCGCGCCGCCTCCGTCACGGCACGGGCGCCGAAGACGTTGCCCGCCTCGAAGGACTGCCGGCCGCTGGGCGACAGGATCGCGACGAGATTGACCACCGCGTCGGCGCCCTCGCCGGCGCGGTCGACCGACCAGCGGTAGCGCAGGTTCGCCTGGATCGGCTGGACCCAGCCGACCATGCCGAGCGGCTGGAGGAAGCCGGCGAGATCGGGACGGCGGACCGCGGCGCGCACCCGCCAGCCCCGCTTGAGCAGCGCCCGCACCACATGCCGGCCGAGAAAGCCCGAGCCGCCGAAAACCGTCACCAGTCCCTTGTCGGCGAGCGCGATCGCCATGGTCGTCATCCCTCCGGAAAACCCGTCGCTGTGTAGCCGCGCCTGCCGGTCACGGCAAGCGGCGCCTCAAACCGGCTCAGTCCACCGGGACGAAGCGCCCGCCGTCGAGGCGCGACAGGACGCCGCTCCGGATGCTGAAGCGGAAACCCTCGAGCTTGACCTCTCCGGCCTCGGCCGCCTCGCGGATCCACGGGAAAGTCAGGAGGTTGTCGAGCGAGAGCTTCACGACCTCCTCCTCGCAGCGCTTCAGGGCATCGTCGCCCGAGAGGTTGCCCGGCAGCGCCATCATCGCCGGGGCGGCGAGCTTCATCCACGGCTCGACGAAGTCCCGCGCCTCGCGCGGTGCCCCCTCGAGCATCACGCGGACGCCGCCGCACTGGGCGTGGCCCAGCACCACGATGCGGGCGACCTTGAGCACGCGGACGGCGTATTCGAGGGCGGCACTGGTGCCATGGTGTCCGCCGTCGTCTTCGTAGGGCGGGACGAGGCCGGCGACGTTGCGTACGACGAACAGCTCGCCCGGGGCGGCGCCGAACACGCCCTCCGGCGCGACCCGCGAATCCGAACAGGCGATGACCATGGTCTCCGGTCGCTGGCCGTCACGCGCCAGCGCCTCGAAGCGGTCGCGCTCGGTCGGCCATGCGGTGGCGCGGAAACGGCGGTAGCCGTCGATCAGTCGGTTCATCGCTCGTACTCCCCTGTTGGGCGCAGACTATCTGGAGCACCGCCCGCCGCCTGTCGAGAGGGTCCCTGGTTTGACGGCCGTGACGATCGATGCGAGACGGGTCGCCTTCGAGATTCAGGGGGCCCGCCGCGATGCCGCTCCGCCTCACATTCCACGGCGCCGCACGCGGCGTGACGGGATCCTGTTTCCGCCTCGAGACGGAGCACGGCCAGCTGCTCGTCGACTGCGGCATGTTCCAGGGCCCGAAGACCGAGAAGGAGCTGAACTACCGGCCCTTCCCGTTCGAGCCCGGCCGGATCGGCGCGGTGATCCTCAGCCACGCCCATATCGATCATTCCGGCCTTCTGCCGAAGCTTGCCCGCCACGGCTTCCGCGGGTCGATCCATGCGACGCCGGCGACCGCCGATCTCGCGGCGGTGATGCTCCCCGATTCGGCCTACATCCAGGAGATGGAGGTCGAGCAGCTCAACCGGCGGAACGCGCGCCGCAGCCGGCCCCCGGTCGAGCCGATCTACCGCGCCGCCGACGCCCTGGCGGCGCTCGAGCAGTTCGAGCCCGTCGACTACGACACCTGGTTCGAGCCGCTGCCCGGCATTCGCGCCCGGTTCTGGAACGCCGGCCACCTGCTCGGCTCGGCCTCGGTCGAGATCGAGGCCCGCGACGGCGAGCGCCTCGTGCGCCTTCTCTTCTCGGCCGACATCGGGCCGGACTACAAGCTGCTCCACCCTGATCCGACCGGGCCGAGCGACCTCGACTACGTCATCTGCGAGGGCACCTATGGCGATCGCGACCGCATCGACGCGACGGCGGCCAACCGGCGGGCGGCGCTCCGCGACGAGGTGCGGGCGGCGATCAATCCGAAGGGCGCCCTTCTGATCCCGTCCTTCGCCGTCGAGCGCGCGCAGGAACTGATCAGCGATCTCGTCCAGCTCATGCGCGAGGGCGATCTGCCGGAGATTCCGATCTTCGTCGATTCGCCCCTCGCGGCGAAGGCAACGAAGGTCTTCGCCGACCATGCCGCGGATCTCGAGGCCGGCGACGACCTGCTGCGCGGTCTCCGGTCGCGCAGCGTCCGTTTCACCCAGTCCGCCGACGAGAGCAAGGCGCTCGACCGCCGCGAAGGATTCCACATCGTCATCGCCGCGAGCGGGATGTGCGAGGCCGGACGGATCCGCCATCGCCTCAAGAACTGGATATGGCGCGAGGAAGCGACGGTGCTGTTCGTCGGCTTCCAGGCCGAGGGCACCCTCGGCCGCATCCTCCGCGACGGGGCCACGGAGATCCGCATCCAGGGCGAGCCGTTCGATGTCCGTGCCCGGGTCCGGGCCATCGACCTGTATTCGGGTCATGCCGACGGGCCCGAGCTCGCCGCCTGGATCGCGAAGCGCCTGCCGATCCGCCACCAGCTCTTCCTGGTCCATGGCGAGGTGCCGTCGCTGGAGGGGTTGCGCGATCGGGTGTCGGGATTGCTGCGGCCGGAGCAGGTGGTCCTGCCGGCCATCGACCAGAGCTTCGAACTGGGCCCGGAGGGTGCGAGGGAACGCACCACGGCGCCGCCGCGCCTGGCGCCGCATCAGGTCGGGCGGCGCGACCAGCACAACGAGATGTCGCGCCTCATCCTCGATATCGGCGACGCGCTGTCGGCGGCCGCAGACGAGAAGGCGCGCGGCGTCCTCCTCAGGAGGCTTCGCCGCGCGCTGGAAGAGACCACCGGCTGAGCGGCCGCCCGGGGTGGCCGCCGGTCCGGCGGGTCGCCGGCACGATGCGTCAGTGCGGCAGCTTCTTCCGGCCAGTCAGCCAGGCGAAGAAGAAGAAGACCGACAGCACCGCGACCGGGCCGAAGAAGATCACCAGGAACTGCGCCAGGGTCATTGCAGCCAAGGCTCCGGAAACATGCGTTGGGTGGATAATAGCACAGCTGCCGTTGCGTTCCTTTGCCGCGGGTGATGGACTCCGATCAGTCCCGCGCGGCGACCACCATGATCTCGACCTTGTAGGCCGGGGTCGCGAGCTGGGCCTCGACGGTGGCGCGGGCCGGGGTGTTGCCGGCGGAGACCCAGGCGTCCCATTCGGCGTTCATCTCGGCGAAGTTGGCCATGTCGGTGATCCAGATGTTGGCCGACAGCAGCTTCGACTTGTCGGTGCCCGCCGCCTTCAGGAGCGCGTCGATCTTGGCGAGGATCTGGCGGGTCTGGCCTCCGGTCCCCTCCGACGTGTCATCGGCGACCTGCCCGGCGAGATAGACGGTGTTGCCGTGGACGACGGCCTGGCTCATGCGGGGACCGGCCTGGTGACGCTCGATGGACATGGGAAATGCTCCTTGAACTGGGATCAGCGGATGAAGACGCGCGCGCCAGATAGCACAGGCTGGCCCGCCGGCCATAGGCGGGAGATTGTCGGGGGTCGAAGTCGCGGGGCCGGACGGCCGCCGTCGCGGCGAGCGCCACCGGCGCAAGGTTGAATCGGGAACCCGTCTGTGGTGACGTGCCGCGGGTTCCCGCTTCAAGAGACTTCCTCATGATCGTCCCGGTCATCATGTGCGGCGGCGCCGGCACCCGGCTTTGGCCGTTGTCCCGCGACCACCGGCCCAAGCCGCTGCTGCCGCTGCTGGGCGGCACGTCCACCCTTGCGGCGACGATCGAGCGGGTGTCCGATCCGACGATGTTTGCAGCGCCGGTGGTGGTGGCGAACCGTGACCACCGGTACATGATCGCCGCGGCGCTCGAGGACATCGGCAGCGCCGGGCAGCTCCTCCTCGAGCCCGAGCCGCGCGACACCACGGCCGCGGTCGCGGCCGCGACGCAGTGGATCACGGCACGCAAACC
>JAEZEN010000294.1 GCA_023433185.1 Pseudomonadota bacterium
ACCCCCCGCGCCCCCGGGACCGCGACCCGGCGACGGCCCAGTAGACGATCCCGGCGACGAAGCCCCCCGCAAGGTGGAAGGCAAGGTTGAAGCCGCTCCACGGCGTGCCGACGGCGAGGTCGGCAAGGAGGTATGCCGCGGCCCCGACGGCACCGCCGAACGCCAGCCAGAAAAAGACCGAGCGGATGGCGAAGCCCTCGGCGATGACCACCGCGACGATCCAAGGGACGAACGCGAAGCCGCCGGCATAGAGGCCGGTCCAGACGGTGAAGAGCGGAATCCACGGTATCGCGTCGCCGGTCGGCTCGAAGCCGATGACGCCGAGGGACACGGTCAGGCCGGCGGCACCCATCGCCAGCACGAAGCCGAGGGGCACGAGGAAGAGGAGGCGGAGGAGGGTCGGCAGGGGCGTGGCCTCAGCCGCCGATCATCGCCTCGAGCGCCATCCGCTCGCGGATACGCAACCGCTCGCTCTCGCTCTTGAGCTGCCCGCAGGCGGCGAGGATGTCGCGGCCGCGGGGCGTGCGGATCGGCGAGGCATAGCCGGCGCGGTTGACCACGTCGGCGAAGCGCTCGATCTGCTCCCAGTCGGAGCACTCATAGGCGGTGCCGGGCCAGGGGTTGAACGGGATCAGGTTGATCTTCGCCGGAATCCCCTTGAGGAGGCGCACCAGTTCGCGCGCATCGGCGAGCGAATCGTTGACGCCCTTCAGCATCACGTATTCGAAGGTGATGCGCCGGGCGTTGGAGAGGCCGGGATAGGCGCGGCAGGCGGCGAGCAGCTCGGCGATCGGATACTTCTTGTTGAGCGGCACCAGCTCGTCGCGGAGCTCGTCCCGGACGGCATGGAGCGAGATCGCAAGCATGACGCCGATCTCCTCGCCCGTGCGGGGGATCATCGGCACCACGCCGGAGGTGGAAAGCGTGATGCGGCGCTTCGACAGGCCGAGGCCGTCACCGTCGGCGGCAATGAGCAGCGCCGTCTTGACGTGGTCGAAATTGTAGAGTGGCTCGCCCATGCCCATCATGACGATGTTCGACACGAGCCGGCCCGTCGACGGCGCTGCGACGCCCTCTTCGGCGCCCTTGCCGGGATAGTCGCCGAGCCGGTCGCGGGCGACCAGGACCTGGCCGACGATTTCCTCAGGCGTCAGGTTGCGGACGAGCTTCTGCGTGCCGGTATGGCAGAAGCTGCAGGACAGCGTGCAGCCGACCTGGCTCGAGACGCAGAGCGTGCCGCGGCCCTCCTCTGGGATGTAGACGGTTTCCACCTCGACCGGGCGGCCCGCCCCGCGCGAAGGAAAACGCAGCAGCCACTTCCGCGTCCCGTCGTCCGAAACCTGCTCGGTGACGATCTCGGGTCGCGCCAGGGCGAAATGGCGGGCCAGCTGGGTGCGCAGTTCCTTCGAGACGTTGGTCATCGCGTCGAAGCCGGTGGCGCCGCGGATGTAGAGCCAGTGCCAGAGCTGGGCGACGCGCATCTTCGCCTGCCGCTCGGGAATCCCGATCCCGGTAAGCGCGGCAGCCAGTTCGGCGCGCGACAGGCCGACCAGCGACGGCAGGTCGCCCCCCGGCCGGGCCGCGTTGCCTGTCGATGTCTCCGTCTCGAGCATGACCGTCCTGATAAAGAGTCGAGCGGGCCGAGTTCGGCCTCGCTCCGGCCTTGGGGACGGCACGCGGTGCGCGGAGCCCTGCCCCGCGCCCCCTATAGCAGGAACGCGCCGGCTACGGGCATTCCTTGGCGATGGCGTTGAGGGCCGCCGTGATGCCCGACAGGGAATAGGTGTCGGTGGTGATCGTGCCGCGCCGCGACTTGCCGACGACGACCATCCGGTTGCCGCGCTGCATCGCCGTGATCAGCGCGGCCTCCTGGGACGGGTTCTCGATCCACGCGCTGTCCTTGTCGGTGAACATCGTGAACGAGCCGCTGCCGTCGATCTCGATCGTCACCTTGACGTTGTCGGCGAACGGGTAGCCGATGATCGTGCTGGCCTCGTTGCGGATGCTCTTGGACGGAATGCTCGTGACCATGAAGAAGACCGGATCCCGGGCGGAGACGTTGTCCGGCTGGTACCGAGAGCTTTGCGGCTGCGACGCGACGAAGCACATCTTGCCGCCGGCATCCGAGGAGGTATAGGCGCCCCATTGACTGAACGTGCCGATGCTCGTCGCGGCATGGGCCGGTGCCGTCGCGAGCGCCGCGGCGACAAGGGACGCGGCCGTGAAGAGAATGCGTGCCTTCATGATGATTTCACCGGTTCACAGAGTCCTGCGGTCCTTCCCGAAGTCGTCGAAGAGCATGGCGAAACTGCGCCGGACAGGGTTACTTTTGTGTAAATCCCACAGGCGACACGACTTGCCAAGCTCTATCCGAACCCGACGAAAAGGCCGAAAAAATCGACAAGAATATGATCAAGGCGGCCATCCTGACGCGGGCAGCGATTCGCGGTGTGCGATCCTGCCCCGATCACCGCCCCGCTGTCGCGCCCCTCACGTCCCACGGTCCCAGAAACCGCCCGGCGCCGCAGCCGGCGGCGGCACTTCTTCCGCCAGCGCATCGCGGGCGGCGTCACGATGACGCGGCAGGATGTGCGCCCGAACCGTCGATATGGCCGCGAGCAGGATCGTCACGTCGTCGGTGAACCCGATCCCCGCGACGAAGTCCGGCACCGCGTCGACGGGCAGCACGAAATAGGCGAGAGCACCGAGAAGAATGGCACGCACACGATGCGGGGTGCGGGGATCGAGGGCGCAATAATAGGCGGCGACCAGTTCCTCGGAGAAGGGGACCACCCGGACCGCGCGGCGCAGCGTGCCCCAGAACTTGTTCCGGACCCGCTTCTCCTGCGCCGCCTCTGCCTCGGGTTCGAGGATTTCCCCGAACTTGATGTCTCTCGTCATCCGACCTTGCTCCACCGCTCGCCGGAGGAAAGATGGGACTTTGGTGCCGCCACCGCAACGGGTGTGGCGGGGTCAGCGGCCGGCGATCCCGTCCATGGCCTCGGCGAGGCGGATGTCGCGCTCGGTGAGCCCGCCGGCATCGTGGGAGGTCAGGACCACCGTCACGGTCTTGTAGACGTTGGTCCACTCGGGATGGTGGTCCATCTTCTCGGCGACCAGCGCGGCACGCGCCATGAAGCCGAACGCCTCGTTGAAATCGGCGAACAGGTAGGTCCGAGTGATGGCGTCGCGGCCGTCGACCGGCCCCCAGGCGGGAACCCGTGCCAGCGCCGCCGCCCTCCCTTCCGGCCCCAGCGGCCCGTCAGACCCAGGTGGCATCGCCGTGGCCTTCCCAGTCTCTTCGCCCCCGGTCTGGCCCGAGCGGATACTCGTCCTCGATGACATAGGGTCCCCCGCCCACCGAACTGCGCGACGAGAAGAGGACGAAGCGGTCGACCGGGAACGGCCCGGCCGAGAAGCCGCCGCGCAGCGACAGGAATTCCGCCACGTCGCGGCTCGTGGTGCCGCGCAGCCGGGCCAGGGTGACATGCGGCATGAACTTCCGCGGCTCGGCGGGAAGGCCGATGCGCTGCATCCGCCGCTCGTGCTCCGCCTGCAGCTCGCTCAGCGCGCGACTGGGCTGCACGCGAGCGACGATCGAATGGGGCTTCTTGGTTCCGAAGGCTGCAATTCCGTCGATGCGAAGCTCGAAGCCTGCCCGGTCGACACCGGCGAGGCTGTCGGCGATGTCGGCGGCGACGTCCCCGTCGATGTCGCCGACGAAGCGCAGGGTGAGGTGATAGTTGTGCCTGTCGATCCAGCGGGCGCCGGGAAGCCCGCCCCGCAGGAGGGAGAGCCGGTCCCCGATGTCGAGGGGGATCTCGATGCCGGTGAACAACCGCGGCATGGCACACCTCCTGCTGCGAATCGGCACGTCCAGCATCACG
Source organism: Pseudomonadota bacterium (assembly GCA_023433185.1). The sequence continues at coordinate 3,888 of JAEZEN010000294.1, forward strand.
CAGTGCACAACGCGCGTAAAGCCCGTTTAGTTCGCGGCCGTTGCCGCGGCGATGAGCGCCTCGACCGATGGCACCATCCGCTCGACGATCACGGCGATCCCCGCGGCATTGGGATGAATCCCGTCGGCCTGGTTGAGCGACGGCTCCGCGGCGACACCGTCCAGGAAGAAGGGATAGAGGATCGCGCCATGCTTCTCCGCGAGCTCCGCGTATATCGGGTTGAAGGCCGCCGCGTAGTCGGGACCGAGATTGGGCGGGGCCATCATCCCGGCGAGGAGAACCGGCAGCCCGCGCTCGCCGAGGCGGGCCAGCAGGCGATCGAGCGCATCACGGGTGATCGCGGGATCGACGCCCCGCAGGGCATCGTTGGCGCCGAGCTCGACGATCACGGCGCCGGCATCCTCGCCGACCGACCAGTCGACCCGCGCGAGGCCGTCGCTCGCCGTGTCGCCGGACACGCCGGCATTGACGATAACGACATCGTGACCGCGCGCCACCAGCGCCGCCTGCAGCGCGCCGGTGAAGGCCTCGGGCGTCTCGAGGCCATAACCGGCGCTGAGACTGTCGCCGAGCGCGACGATTCGCAGCGGCTCCGCGCCGGCCGGCAGCACGGCGAGGACCAGGCCGATCAGGGCGTAGACGAGGGAGTGGGCAAGAGACTGGATCGACACGCAGGTTCCCCCATATGACGCTTCTCGGGTGAGGCTTCCCAGGCCTTGGGCATCCGGACATACATATAGGGGTGGGGTGCATGGCCGGACCAGTGATCGTCTGCGAGGATCTCCATATTCACCTGGGCAGCGGCGCGGTGGCCGTGCATGTCCTGCGCGGCGTCGACCTCGCGGTCTCGGCGGGAGAAAGCCTCAGCCTCGTCGGCCCCACGGGCAGCGGCAAGTCGACGCTGATCAAGCTGCTCGGCCTCTTCATCCGCCCGCAGAAGGGCCGCATCCTCCTCGACGGCGTGCCGCTCGCCGACTGGTCCGGCGAATGTCTGCGCAAGAGCATGGCCTGGGTGTCGCAGGAGGTGACGCTGTTTTCCGGCTCGATCGCCGACAACATCGCCTATGGCCGGCCGGGCGCGAGCCGCCGGGAGGTCGAGGCCGCCGCGCGCATGGCGGAGGCCGACGGCTTCATCCGCGACCTGCCGGACGGGTACGAAAGCCAGATCGGCGAATACGGCCAGAAGCTCTCGGGCGGCCAGCGCCAGCGCATCGCGCTCGCCCGCGCGCTGCTGATCGATCCGGCGATCCTCATCCTCGACGAGGCGACGAGCGCCGTCGAC
>JAEZEN010000427.1 GCA_023433185.1 Pseudomonadota bacterium
CGCCCGGCCTGTGCCCGCGCTTGCGCGGCACCCGCCGCGGGGCCGCCAACCGAGGCAGAGATGACCGAGAAGCTGGTAATCATCGGCAATGGCATGGCGGCCGGGCGCGTCCTCGAGACGCTGAACGAGCACGGCGCCGGCCGCTACGACGTGACCGTGCTCGGAGCGGAGACCCGGCCCAACTACAACCGTATCCTTCTGTCGCCGGTCCTGTCGGGCGAGAAGCGATTCGCCGACATCGTCACCCATCCCGAGGCCTGGTACGCGGAGCACGGCTTCGCCCTCCGCATGGGGAGCCGCGCCGTGGCCATCGACCGCGCCGATCGCCGCGTCCGCCTCGCCGATGGCGCCTCGCTTCACTACGACCGCCTGGTGATCGCGCACGGATCGCTTCCGATCCGGCTGGCGATACCCGGCCGTGATCTTTCCGGCGTCGTCACCTATCGCGACCTCGACGATGTCGAGGCGATGCTGGAGGCCGCCAGGGTACCGGACCGCCGCGCCGTGGTCATCGGCGGCGGACTCCTCGGCCTCGAAGCGGCCGCGGGTCTGGCCGCGCGCGGCATGGAGGTCACCGTCCTCCAACTCGCGCCGACGCTGATGGAGCGCCAGCTCGATCAGGCGGCCGGCTTTCTCCTCCAGCAGGAGATGGAACGCCGCGGCATCCGCATCGTCACCCGCGCCAACACCCACGAGATCGTCGGCACCGACCGCGCCACCGGCGTCCGGCTCGACGACGGCAGGATGCTGCCGGCGGACCTGGTCGTCATGGCCATCGGCATCCGGCCGAACATCGCCCTCGCCCATGAGGCAGGCCTGGAGGTCAATCGCGGCATCCTCGTCGACGACGCGATGCGGACCAGCGACCCGGACATCCTGGCCGTCGGCGAATGCGTCGAGCATCGCGGCATCTGCCACGGACTGGTCGCGCCGATTTTCGAGATGGCCCGGGTCGTCGGCCGGGTGCTTTCCGGCGAGGCCGCGACCTATGCGCCATCGGAGACCGCGACCCGGCTGAAGGTCACGGGAGTCGACCTCTTCTCGGCAGGCGACTTCAGCGATGCCAGCGACCGGCAGGAGATCCTGTTCCGCGACGCGGCACGCAACATCTATCGCCGCGTCATCATCGAAGACGACCGCGTCGTCGGCACCGTGCTCTATGGCGAGACTGGCGACGGCAGTTGGTATCTCGACCTCATCCGCCAGCGCACCAGCATCGCGGCGATGCGTGACTCCCTGATCTTCGGCAGGGTCGCGTCGCTCGACGGACCATCCGCGGCGACGGCAGGGGCCGCCTCGCTCCCGGACAGTGCGGAGATTTGCGGCTGCAACGGCATCTGCAAGGGCACCATCGTCGATACCGTCAAGGCCAGGGGGCTGACCACCCTCGACGACGTGCGCGCCCACACCAAGGCATCGGCGTCATGCGGATCCTGCACCGGCCTCGTCGAGCAGTTGCTCGCCGCGACGCTGGGCGATGCCTTCCGGCCGAACGCGGTGCAGCCGATGTGCCCCTGCACGGATCTCGGCCACGGCGACGTCCGCCGCCTGATCGTCGCACGCCAGCTCAAGTCGATCCCGGCGGTGATGCAGGCGCTCGAATGGAAGACTTCCAGCGGCTGCGTCAGGTGCCGGCCGGCGCTGAACTACTACCTCATCGCGACGTGGCCGGGCGAGGCCGAGGACGACAGTCGCTCCCGCTTCATCAACGAGCGCGTCCACGCCAACATCCAGAAGGACGGCACCTACTCCGTCGTGCCGCGGATGTGGGGCGGCCTGACCAGCGCCCGCGAGCTCCGGGCGATCGCCGACGTCGTCGACAAGTTCGCGATCCCCTCGGTGAAGGTGACGGGCGGCCAGCGGATCGACCTGCTCGGCGTCGCCAAGGACGACCTCCCCGCGGTCTGGGCCGACCTCAATCGGGCCGGCATGGTCTCCGGCCACGCCTATTCGAAGGGCCTGCGCACGGTGAAGACCTGCGTCGGCTCGGACTGGTGCCGGTTCGGCACGCAGGATTCCACCGGCCTGGGCGTCAAGCTCGAAAGAGCACTTTGGGGATCGTGGACACCTGCCAAGGTCAAGCTCGCCGTGTCGGGCTGCCCGCGCAATTGCGCCGAGGCGACCTGCAAGGACTTCGGCGTGATCTGCGTCGATTCGGGCTTCGACCTCCACTTCGCCGGCGCCGCCGGCCTCGAGGTCAAGCAGACCGTCCTCCTCTGCCACGTCGCGACCGAGGACGAGGTGATCGACTACGCGATGGCGACGATCCAGCTCTACCGCGAGCAGGGCTTCTACCTCGAACGCATGCACAAATGGGCCACCCGGGTCGGCGTCGACGTCATCCGCGGCCAGGTGGTCGAGGATGCGGAGCGCCGGGCGACTCTCAAGGCGCGTTTCCTCCACTCCCAGTCGGTGTTCCAGCGCGATCCCTGGGCCGAGCGGGTTGCCGGACTCGAGGCCCATGAGTTCCGGCCGCTGGCCACCATCTCCCACCTGGAGGCCGCCGAATGAACGCCCATGCGCCCGTCCTGGCCGACATCGGCCATATCGACGAGATTCCGCCGCAGGGGGCCCGGATCGTCCGCCTCGATGCCCTCGACCTTGCCGTGTTCCGGACCGCCGACGGCGCGGTCTTCGCCCTCGACAATCGCTGCCCCCACCAGGGCGGTCCGCTGAGCGAGGGCATCGTCCACGGGCGCTCCGTGACCTGCCCGTTGCACAACTGGGTCATCGACCTCGCCACCGGCGAGGTGCAGGGCCCGGATGTCGGC
>JAEZEN010000431.1 GCA_023433185.1 Pseudomonadota bacterium
GATGCCGGCCGGGTACTGGACCGGCATGGAATAGCCCGCGAAGGGCACCATCCGCGCACCGAGGCCACGGTGGAGGGCGGCCAGCGGCGTCTCGCGGAGGGTGTCGGACTCGGATTCGGCCATGCAGCAGGTCCCGGACTTCGAGGAACGGCAACGCACGCGGCCCGGAGTTCGAACCGTCGGCGCGCCCCCTCTGTCCAAGGAACCTGAGAGATTTCCCGCCCGGCAAGGACCGTCGCCGGCGCGGTTACTCCTTCGGTGAGCCGCCGGGATCGTCCCGAGGGCTGCTTTCCAGAGCGTCGCCGACCGTCCGGTCCATTCGCCTGAGAGTTTCCGGGGCGGTTGCTCCTTCGGCGCCGGACCGGTGGAACGGTCCGGTCTCTCCCGGCGGTCGTGTCGTCCAGTCCGGGGCGCGACGTGACCCCGGCGCAGTCGAGCATAGGCGGGGCGGCCGCGGAGTCAATCGCATCGCCGCGCCGTCTCGCGGCGGTCCTTTCGATCAGGCGCCCGGCCCCTCGTCGAAGCCGACGAAGATGATGAGGTTGCGGTCCTGCGGCGGCGCCTGCACCACGATCTGATCGTAGACCTGGTTGTAGTTGGCCCCGAAATGCGGCGGCGACAGCGTGACCGGGATCTGGAAGAGCTGCGAGTAGAGGGGGCCCGTGCCGCCGAACTGCTTGGCGACGGCGACGCGGACCGGAAGCGTGATGTTCCCTGCCGAGCCCTTCGGACCGGCGACCACGCGCCCGGCTATGCCGACCTTGATGGTCAGGGTGTCGCCGGCCATCGTGCACTCGCGCGCGGTCTGGCTGATCGAGGCCAGGTAGCGGACGTGGTTCTGGTCGCGCTCGTGTCCCCGCTCGTGGACCTCCATCGTCGAGGTGCCGGGGCGGACCTGGATCGGCGGGCAGTAGCTCGACCTCTTGGTGAAGTCGAAGTCACCCGCCTCCTTCGTCGGTGCGGTGACGATGGCGCTGCTCTCGATGACGTTCTTCTCGCTGACCCCGGCGCAAGCGCCGAGACCGAGCGCGAGGAGGACCGGAATTACCCGTCCCCCGCGTAGCAGACGACTTGTGGTTCCCAACGCGGTGATCTCCCGACCGGATCGTGCGGACCGCCCATATACCAAGAGACAAGGCCATTTTGCGACACGGCCGGAGCGACGCTTCGCCCCGGGGACCGGCAAGCCGCCTGCTGCGGGCGGAGGTTTCTGGTTTGACGCGGCTTGCCCGGCGGCTAAAAGGAGCGCTACGGTCCCGTGAAGGGGCCGCTTTCGGCCTCCCGCCTCGCATGTTCCGAAGGCATCGCCCACGTGAAGTATGTCAGTACGCGCGGCTCCGCACCCGCGCTGGGTTTCTCCGACGTTCTCCTGGCCGGCCTCGCCGAGGACGGCGGTCTCTATGTGCCGGAGACCTGGCCCGGCCTTCCCGCCGCTACGATCGCCGGATTCGCCGGACGTCCCTACGCCGATGTCGCGTACGAGGTGATCGCGCCATTCGTCGACGGCGAGATCGACGCGGCCGAGCTCCGGGCGATGTGCACCGCCGCCTATGCCGGCTTTCGGCACCCGGCGACCGCGCCGCTCGTCCAGCTCGCATCCGGCCAATGGGTGCTCGAGCTGTTCCACGGTCCGACGCTCGCCTTCAAGGACTTCGCCATGCAGATGCTGGCGCGGCTGATGGACCATGTCCTGTCGCGCCGCAGCCAGCGCGTGACCCTGATGGCCGCGACCTCCGGCGACACCGGTGGCGCGGCGGTCGAGGCCTTTGCCGGCCGTGACAACATCGACCTCTTCGTCCTCTTTCCGGAGGGCCGGGTGTCGCCGTTCCAGCAGCGGCAGATGACGACGACCGGCGCGGCGAACGTCCACGCGCTCGCCGTCCGCGGCAATTTCGACGACTGCCAGGCGATGGTGAAGGCGGCCTTCGGCAATGCCGGGCTGCGCCGCCGGGTGGCGATCACCGGCGTCAACTCGATCAACTGGGCGCGCATCGTCGCGCAGGCGGTCTACTACGTCACGGCCGGCGTCGCCCTCGGCGCGCCGCACCGGCCGGTCTCCTTCGCCGTACCGACCGGCAATTTCGGCGACGCCTTCGCCGGCTACGTCGCCAGGCGCATGGGCCTGCCGGTCGAGTCCCTCGTGGTGGCGACCAACGCCAACGACATCCTGGCCCGGGCGCTCGACACCGGCCGCTACGAGACCCGCGCCGTCCGTGCCACCACCTCGCCGTCGATGGACATCCAGGTCTCGTCCAATTTCGAGCGCCTGCTCTTCGAGGCCTATGGCCGCGACGCCGGCGCGGTGCGCCGTCTCATGGCCGGCCTTGCCCAGTCCCGGGCCTTCACGATCGACACCGGCCCGCTCGCCGCCATCCGCGACGACTTCGCCGGCGGCGCGGCGAGCGAGGAGGAGGTCGCGGCGACGATCGCCGGCACGCTTGAGGCCACCGGCTTCCTGCCCGACCCCCATACAGCCGTCGCCCTCGCGGTCGCCGCGCGCTTCGCGCGTCCCGAGGTGCCGATGGTCACGCTATCGAC
>JAEZEN010000453.1 GCA_023433185.1 Pseudomonadota bacterium
CGATCATGCTGCCGATCCCGCCACTGATCGCCGTCCCGCCGAGCACGGCGGCGGCGATCGGCGACAGGAGGTAGGGATTGCCGACCTCGAGGGTCGGATTGCGGATGAACCCCGACAGGAGAACGGCAACGATCCCGTAGAGCAGACCGGCGACGGCAAACGCAGCCACCTGATAGCGAATCGTCTCGATGCCCGTCGCATGGGCCGCACCGGGATTGGCGCCCACGACCTCGAACTTCCGCCCCCAGACGGTCCGCTTGAGCGCCAGCGTCAGGATGATCGCGATGGCCACCGCGATCCAGGCCGAAACCGGAAATCCCGCCGGTCGGCTGCTGGCGAATGCGGCCAGGGCGTCGGGCACCCGGGATTCGGCGGCGAATCCCTGCCGGTACCAGAGCGTGATGCCGGTGACGATGGCGCCGGTGGCGAGGGTCACGATCAGCGCGTTGAGTCTCAGAACGGCGACGAGAATGCCGTTGATCAGCCCGATCAGGGCCGCCACGGCCAGGGCGACGCCGATCGCGAGCCATAGCCGGTCGTAGCTGCCGCCCGACACGCCGAGGATCAGGGCGCTCGACATCGCGATGATGCCCGGCACCGACAGGTCGATGCCCCGCGCCATCAGCACCAGCGCCTGCCCCATCGCCGCAATCGCGAGGAAGGCGATGAACGGCAGGTTCATCCGGAAGGTCATCAGCGAGACGCTGCGCGGCAGGAAGATGGCGCAGACGGCGACGAGCACGCCGAGGGCGATCCAGATCGCGGCGAAACGGAACTGGATCTGCGGGAGCCGCATCCGCCGGGTCGGAGACAGGCTGCCTGCCGAGCGTGAGGACGTCGTCATCGCGCCGACCTCGCCGGCTGTGAGGGAGCGGCGCGGGTCATTTTGCCGCCGCCGCGGCGATCGAACGGGACCGCCTCAGGCGGCGCCGGATCCGTTCGATCTCGCCAAGGCCCGTGAACAGGAAGATCGCGAGGAGCGTCATCGTCCCGCTGGCGATCACCCCCACGGCGGCGCTCAGGCCGAGGATGGAGATGACATTGATCATCAGGGTGAAGAACAAGGCGCCCGCAATGGCCCCGATGAAGGACCCCCGCCCGCCGGTCAGCGCCGCCCCGCCGAGGACGGCCGCGGCAATGCTGGCCAGCGCGAAGTTCTGGCCGACCCACGATGACGACGGCGCCGAGGGCGAGGGCGATCGCGATCGCAAGGAACTGGCCGAGGATGGCGCGGGTACGGTCGCTCATGCGTGAATTCATCGGCGCGAAGGACGTCCCGGTGGCCGAGGGCTGCTACCGGCCGCTGGCCCGGCGCCTGCGCCTCGGCACGGCCGACGGCCCGAGCGGCCTCGAGGGCTCCCCCTACCTTCCCCAGGCGACCATCGGCACGGTCGACCGCCACGCGGTGGATTTCCTGGCCGACAAGCTGATGGCGGAGCCGGAGCCGATAACCGTGGTCGCGACCGGGCCGCTGTCGAACATCGGCCTCCTCGTCCTGAAGCACCGACACGTTCTGCCCAAGATCAGGCAGCTCATCTGGATGGGCGGTGTCTTCTACCGGAAGAGCGAGATCATCACGCCGACCGAGTTCAACGCATTCTGCGACCCGGAAGCCCTGCGCATCGTCCTCGACAGCGGCATCAGGATCGTGATGGTCGGCCTCGACGTGACCATGCAGGTGCTGGTCGAAGAGCCGCAATATGCCGAGTTCCGCAAGATCGACACCGCCCTCGGGCGGGTCGTCGTCGACTGGCTGCTCTTCTACGAGAAGCTGCACCGCAACAGCATGGGGGTCGGCGGCGCCCTTCACGATCCTTTGGCGCTCGCGCTGGTCATCGACCCGACGCTGGTCCGGACCCGGCCCGCGCATATCGGGGTCGACCTGACCGGCTCCTTCGCCTTCGGGGCGACCGTCGCCGACTTCTGGAACGAGCGCGGCGAGCCGCCCAATGCCGAGATCGCGACCGAAGTGGACGCGGACCGGTTCTTCGAACTCCTCTATTCCCTGCTCAGGGACTGAAAGGATACGCCATGTCCATCGATGTCTTCTCGGCCCATCGCAACGCCGGCCGCACCGCGCTCGATCCGGCACGAAGCGCGATCCTCGTCGTCGACATGATCAACGAGTTCTGCAAGCCGGGCGGCAAGATGGTCCTGCCCGGCTACGAGGTGCTGGTGGAACCGCAATTGCGGGTGATCGAGGCGGCCCGGGCCGTGGGGGCGCCCGTGATCTGGATCCACGACAGCCATCGGAAGAACATGCGGCGGGACCGGGAATTCCTGAAGCGCACGCCGCACGGCGAGGAGGGCACATGGGCGACCGAGATCATCGACGACCTCGGCACCCGCCCGGACGAGATCCACGTCATCAAGCACCGCTACTCGTCGTTCTTCCAGACCGACCTCGACCTTGTGCTGAAGGACATGCTGATCGACCAGGTCGTGGTCTTCGGCGTGGTGACGAACATCTGCGTGCGGTCGACGGTTCACGATGCCTTCTTCAACGGCTATGAGGTCGTCGTCCCCCGCGATTGCTGCGCCGCGACGGGCCCCCGCGAACAGGAAAGCACCCTCTACGACATCGCCACCCATTTCGGCGTGGTCTCCGACTCCCGCGCCGTCGTGGCGGCATTGCGCTCCGGCGCCGTGATCGAGAACGAAAACATCGCCGCCTGATCCCGGCGGCTTCAGAGCAGGAATGGATGGCATGGCAGGCACGAGACGACCGAAGGCAGCAGCGGAGACGCAGGGCGCCCCGAAGGAGGGGAAGCTGTCGCCTGAGGAAATCGCACGGCGATACGCCGCCACCGGCTACGACCTCCCCAACCATCCCGCCCACGTCATCCGGCGCGCCCACCAGCGTGCGACCATGCGCTTCCAGGAACTCATGGGCCATCACGGGCTGACCCCGACGCAGCTCGCGGCGCTGGCGACCGTGCTTCGCCATGGCGAGGTGTCGCAGAATCAGCTGGGCCGGATGACGGCGATGGATCCGTCGACGATCAGCATCGTCGTCCGCCGGCTGCTGAAGCTCGGCCTCGTGGTGGGGGTGGCATCGGAATCCGACCAGCGCCTCTCCCTGATCCGCATGACGCCGAAGGGCGTGCGCACCACCCTGCCCCTCCTCGAGGAAAGCAACGAGGTCGCCCGGCGGGTCCTGTCGCCGCTGAGCGCCGCCGAGCAGAAGGTGTTCCTCGCCCTCCTCCACCGCGTCGCCGACGGCAACCAGCCAGAAACCGAAGAATAGGCGCATCATGTCCCATGACGCTCAGAGCGGCCCGAGGGGCCCGTCCAAGCTCGTCATCCGCAACATCGGCCTGCTGCTGTCCGGCGCGATGGAAGACCCCATCCTGGACGCCGACACCCTTGTTGCCGTGGACGGACGCATCAGTGCCATCGGCCGGTTCAAGGATGTCGACACCGACGGCGCCACGACGACCGTAGATGCCCGCGGATCGGCGCTCGCACCGGGCCTGATCGACAGCCACGTCCATCCCGTCGCCGGCGACTGGACCCCGCGCCAGAACCAGATCGGCTGGATCGACTCCTGCCTGCATGGCGGCGTCACCACGATGATCTCCGCCGGCGAGGTGCACACGCCCGGCCGCCCCCGCGACGTGATCGGGATCAAGGCGCTGGCGATCTCGGCGCAGCGGCAGTTCTCCGCCTTTCGACCCTCGGGCGTGAAGGTGCATGCCGGCGCCCCGATCGTCGAGCACGGCATGGTCGAGGACGACTTCCGCGAGCTCGCCGCCGGCGGGGTGAAGCTCCTCGGCGAAGTCGGGCTCGGGTCGGTCCGGGACGGCGAGACGGCCCGCCAGATGGTCGCCTGGGCCCGCAAATATGGCATCCAGTCCACGATCCACACCGGCGGTCCGTCGATTCCGGGCTCCGGCCTGATCGGCGCCGATGTCGTCCTCGCGGCGGACACCGATGTCGTCGGACATATCAATGGCGGGCACACGGCCCTCCCCGACAGCGAGATCCGCTGCATCTGCGAGGGCTGCCGCCGGGGCCTCGAGATCGTTCACAACGGCAACGAGCGCGCCGCGCTCTACGCCTTGCGGACGGCGCGCGAGCTGAGCCAGCTCGAGCGCGTCATCCTCGGGACCGATGCGCCCGCCGGCTCCGGCGTCCAGCCCCTCGGCATCATCCGCACCATCGCCTTCCTGTCGTCGCTCGGCGACGTTCCGGCGGAGATCGCCATCTGTTTCGCGACCGGCAACACGGCGCGGATGCGCGACCTCGATGTCGGGCTCATCGCGGTCGGCCGCGCCGCCGATTTCGTGTTCATGGACAAGGCGCAGCATTCGGCCGGCGCCGGGCTGCTCGAGAGCATCCGCCTCGGCGACATCCCCGGCATCGGCATGACCGTCATCGACGGGCAGGTCACGAGCGGTCGCAGCCGCAATACCCCGCCCGCCGAGAAGGTGCCGGAAGTCGTGCCCGCCTGAGGATCGCAGGCCGACCTATCGCAGGCCGTCCCCGCCCTTGATGTCGGCTTTCTCCAGTCCGCCGACGCGGGGGTGCGGGCGACCGCCCGCGGTCACCGCGATGGCGACCACGATCTCGTTCTCCCGCGGCGCGTCGCTGACCAGCACTTCCATGCCGTCGAAGTGGCTCCGCACATAGGCGGCATCCTTGTGCCCGATCGGGATGTCGAAGGGCGCGCCGGGCCCGGCCCGCTTCTTGGACGACGGGATCAGGGCGGCCCCCTTTTCGATCACCTTGCGGAACGGCGCGCCGAGCTTCGGGTGGAGGATGGCGGCGGCATGTTCGAGTTCGCCCTCGGCCCCGACCGCTGCGGCCTTGCCGAAGCTCTCGACCTCCGATCCGGGAATCCCGAGCGCGGCCACCGCGCGCTCCGCGAGGAGCCCGCCGAGTTCCTCGCCCACCTCATACAGCGGCGAGAGGTCTTCCACATATTGCCCGGCGAGCGGGTTCTCGATGACGGCGAGCGCGGCGGCGCGGCGCGTCGCGCCCGGGACGGGCCGGCCACCTTCGATCAGGGTCTCCTCGAGGATCGTGACGATCTTACGGATGCGGGCGCTCATCGCAGGCCATCCCCGGCCTTGATGTCGGATACGGCAAGGCCACCGACGCGGGCATGGACCCGGGCGCCGGTGGTCATCGCCAGGATCAGCACCAGCTCGTTCCGGCGCGGCGCATCGTTGATCCCGACTTCGATGGCGTCGAAATGGCTGCGGACATAGGAGGCGTCCTTGTGGGTGATCGGTATGTCGATCCGCGTGCCGAGGCCGCCGACCTTCTTCGACGACGGCACGATGGCCTTGGCATCGCCAAGCAGTTCGCGCATCGCGTAGCCACCCGGCACATGCCACAGGGCGCCGTGCTCGATTTCCCCGCCTTCGCCTACGATCGCACCCTTGCCGTAGCCTTCGATGCGATCCGGCCGCCCGCCGAGGGCGGCAAGCAGGCGCCGCGACATCTCGAGGCCCAGGGGCTTCAGATCCTCCATGAAGCCCGCGATGTCCTCGACGTAGCGGCCGGCGAAGGGATTGGCGACCACCGCCGCGATGACCCCGCGGAGCGGCGGACTGGATGCCGGCGCACCGCCCTCGTGCAGCACCTCCTCGACGCGGGTGACGATCTTGCGGACAACGACCTCGGGCATGCACACGGGCTCCGACAGAGATTGTAGGACCACCAACAATCTCGATGGGAGACCGCCCTGTCAAGCCGCCGGCGGCGCCGGCCGTCAGGAACCGGGACCGGACGGCGCGAGTTCGATCCAGTTGACGGCAACACCGAGCGGCCGGGTATCCGCGCCGCGCCCGACGTCGGCCGGCCGCGCGACGGCAACGGCATCGAGCGTGACACCGAAGTCGCGATCCGTGGCCGCCACGTCGCCGCGCCGCACCTTGGCCTCGATCAGGAACGTATCGGCCGTGCGCCGCACCCGGGTATCGAGCGGCACTTCATGGACGGACAGCGTGATGCCATCGACCAGGTCAGGCCTCATCGTCCCGATGATGTGAACGCGGATCGCGAGATCGCAATCGAACACCACCGGAAGGTCGATCGTCGCCCGGGGCTTCGGTCCGGTCCATCGAAACGACCCGTGGACGGGGTGAACCTCGGGACCATGCCATTCGAAAGGCATGTCCTGATCCCCGACCTCGAACCGCGTCGGCCGGTCGACCCGCCTCAGTGCATCGGCGGCGAAGCGGCTGTCGAGCCCCTTCATCCGTCGATTGATCCGGACGAAGGAGCCTTTCCTCACCGCCTGGGTATCGGGATTGCCGATGGCGAGAAAACGCGATGCGACCACCGACTGGAGGACGTCGAGGAGTTCAGCCTGCCGGAAGTCGATCCCCGATTCGATCCGGCCGAGCATCCGCTCCTGCTCCGCGACGGGCTTCAGCCTGTAGGCGTCGCGCCGCCAGGCCGCGTTGAACTTGAACGACGTGAGTTCATTGGTCGCCGCAAACTTCCGCCTTGCCTCAGCCATTTCGGCGAGGAATGCGGCGTCCATCGGCAGGGCGACCGAATCCGGATCCCGCCAGCGCACCACCTCGCCATACATCTCCCGGCGGTGGGCAAAGGCTGATGGCGGGACGAAGTCCTTCGGGCCGTACTTCCCCGTGGGGAACAGTCCGGCGATGCCGCGCACGCCCGAGCCCTCGGGCCCGTAGAGAATCATCGTACTGGTGACGATCTCCGCCGACTCCCGGTCGCCCGCGCGGAGCACTGCCTCCAGGTGCGTCGGATACCAGATGTCGTCATGGCCGAGATACGCGATCCAGCCGCCGGCTGCCCTCTCGTTTGCATAATTGTTCGCAAACCACTGCGATCCGTAGTTCCGCTCGAGATTGTGCCAACGGATGCGACGGTCCCCGAACGCCGCGACGACAGCCTCGGAATCGTCCGTGCAGCCGTCGCCGACGACCAGGATCTCGAAGTCCTGTACCGTCTGCAGCATGACCGATCGGATGGCGCAGCGCAGCGCGGCGCTCCAGTTGTAGGTCGGGATGACGACGGAAACGAGGGGCCTGGGCAACGCTACCACCGGTACGGGACCAGTCTCCGGGCCGCTTCGGAGTCCCACGGGAGGTCCAGAGCATCCGGCGCCTCGTAGTCGTAAAGCCGGTCGGGCATGTTGATGATGACCGCCTCGGTCGTCCCGATGTTCTTCCACCCGTGATAGAGATTGGGGCTGATCGTCAGCAGTCCGGGGTTCTTCTCACTGACGATGAATTCGCTGATCTGCCCGAACGTGGGCGAGTCCTCGCGCCCGTCGAACACGGCGAACCGGATCAGGCCGCTGACCACAAACAGTCGATCGGTACCGCGCTGGTGCAGGCCCCAGGCGCGCACGCGACCCACCAGCGTCGTGGTGATGTGAACCTGAACGATGGGCGCTTCGATGATGTCCCAGGATGTCCTGGCAATTTCGCTGACGTGACCGTCATCATGTGCGACGGGCCGGGTCGGCCGGAACCGGACGCCATCGATCGACGCGCTGCGGAGCTTTCCGGAATCGTCGACCGCCGACTGCTTGGCGAGCAGCTCCTCCATCCCGAGAACTTTCGACACCGGTGCACGCCTCTTCCATACCGCTCAACACCGCACATCCTACACCGCCAATTTTCGCAAGTCAGTTCTACGGAGCGCGAATCGCATGGCGTTCGGGCTGGATGCGGCTCAGGCCTCCTGCCGATAGCCGTGCGGCGGCACCGCAGGGCCGTCCGGGAGGACGGCGCAGGATCACGCATGCGGGCCTTTCGCCGGGGCTGGCTCAGACCACGAAGGTGCTGTCGGCGGAGAGGGTCGAGGTTCCTGCTGACGGTGGCGAACTTGATCGCGGAGGCCCCGGTCAGGTCAGGCGGCGCAGGAGGAAGTCGTAGAAGCGCGGGTCGTCGGCCCGCGCCACGTTGATCCGCAGACCCCGCGCCACCGGGTTCCGCTTGTCGAGGCAGAACACGCTGCCGGGCGCGATGAAGATGCCCTCCTTGGCGCCGAGGCGCGCGATCTCGATGTCGTCGATTCCGTCCGGCAGCATGAGATAGAGGTAGTAGCCGCCCCCGGTGTCGGCCGAGAACGTCCGGCACCGTGCCTGCTCCAGCCGGCCGAGCACCCGCTCGGAGGCCGCCGCGACCCGCCGGCCGAGGCGCTTCAGGTGGCGGTCGTAGTGGCCCTCGGCGAGCAGCCGGTGGAGCAGCCGCTCGACATGGCCGGAGCTGTTCACCGTCGTCAGCATCTTGAGTTCGGCGAGCGCTGCGATGCGGTCGGGCCGACCGGCGATGAAGCCCGAGCGGAGGCTCGCCGAGAGCGTCTTGGAGAACGTCCCCACCGACAGGACGTCGTTGAGCTGGTCGAGCCTTACGAGGCGGTTGTCGACGGTCGTCGGCAGGTCGGCGAAGGGATCGTCCTCGACGATGAGCACGTTGTGCCGGGCCGCGGCCGTGAGGATCGCGTGCGCCACCGGCAGCGAGATGGAGCCGCCGGTCGGGTTGTGGGCGAGCGACTGGGTGAAGAACACCCGGGGCCGGTCGCTCGCCAGCCTGGCGACGAAATCGGCGACATCCGGGCCGTCCGGATTGCGGCGGACGCCCACCATCCGCACCTGCGCGAGCTTGAGCTTGGCGAACAGCGGATAGTAGCCCGGCTCGTCGACGAGCACTGTGTCGCCGGCAGCGACTGTCGCGCGCACGATCAGGTCGAGGGCGTGATTCGCCCCGAAGGTGAGGAGGATGTTGTCCTCCCGTGCCGCGATGCTGCGGGCTGCGAGACGCCGGGCGATCTGCTGGCGCATGGGCAGGTAGCCGAGCGCCGAGCCGTAGGCCTCCGATTCCTCCGGCAGGACGCGCCCGTTGGTGCTGAGATGCCGGCGTACTTCGGACTGCTCGGTCCAGGATGGCGGCGGCCGCCCGTCGCCGACCCGGACATCGAACACCTGCTCGAGCTGGGCCCCGAGGAGCGACGCGATGTCGACCGCCTCGGCCACGTGCCGGGGCCGCGGGACGGCCTCTGAGCCGGGCGGCTCGCAGACCACGAAACCCGACCCGGGTCGCGCCACCACCTGCCCTGCGGCAACGAGGCGGTCATAGACCTCGACCATCGTGTTCTTCGAAACGCCGAAATGCGCCGCCGCCTTGCGGATCGACATCAGCCGGCTGCCGGCCGGCAGGGCTCCCGAGGCGATCTGCTCGCCGAGCCGCGCGAGCAGCGCCCGCCCGATCGCTCCACCACCCCCGCGGTCCGGAAGGTCTTCGGCCGCCATCCCGACATCCCTGGTACAGTTTCAGACAATTTCGCCAAACTGTACCTTCCTGAAGAGGTACCGAAACGATCTGTTCTGTGGCAACAGCAAAAAACGCCGTGGGAGGGGTCGCCTTGGCCGGACCGGAGAGCAGCGGGTCGCGTTCCGCCATCAGTTCCCGTCTCGAAAACATGCGCAACCTGGAGCCCGCCGACCGGATGGCCCGCGTCGCCGACGCCGTCGCACTCGGCGCGTCCGAAAGTGCAGCCTTCGTCGGCGGCGGGCTGCCGCTGGCACTCG
This sequence comes from Pseudomonadota bacterium, assembly GCA_023433185.1. The sequence continues at coordinate 9,524 of JAEZEN010000453.1, forward strand.
CCAACGGCATGATCGAAAACGTCATCGGGACCTTCGAGCTGCCGGTCGGCATCGCCACCAACTTCACCGTGAACGGCAGGGACTATCTCGTACCGATGGCGGTGGAGGAGCCGTCGGTGGTCGCGGCTGCATCCTACATGGCGCGGATCGCGCGGTCATGCGGCGGCTTCCAGACCTCGAGCACCGGGCCGATCATGCGTGCCCAGGTGCAGGTGCTGGAGGCGCGCGACCCGCACGGCGCCCGCGCCCGGCTGCTCCGCGAGCGCGACGCGATCATCGCGGCCGCCAACGCCAAGGACAAGCTGCTGGTCTCGCTCGGCGGCGGCTGCCGCGACATCGAGGTCCACGTCTTCGAACAGACCCCGGTCGGGGCGATGCTGGCGATGCACCTTCTCGTCGACGTCCGCGACGCGATGGGAGCCAACACCGTCAACACCATGGCCGAAGCGGTGGCGCCGATGGTCGAGCGCATCACCGGCGGGGTCGTGCGGCTCCGCATCCTGTCGAACTTCGCCGATCTCCGCCTCGCCCGCGCCATGGTGCGGCTGACGCCGGCGGCACTCGCGACGGCGGACTATCCCGGCGAACGGGTCGCGCGCGGCATCGTCGAGGCCTGCGCCTTCGCCATCGTCGACCCCTACCGCGCCGCGACCAACAACAAGGGCATCATGAACGGCGTCGACCCGATCGTGGTGGTGACCGGCAACGACTGGCGCGCGATCGAGGCCGGGGCCCATGTCTGGGCGGCCCGCTCGGGCCGCTACACCTCCCTCTCGCGCTGGGAGATCGCCGAGGGCGGCGACCTTGTCGGCACGCTCGAGATGCCGATGGCGCTCGGCCTCGTCGGCGGCGCGACGAAGACCCACCCGGCGGCGCGGGCGGCGCTGAAGATCCTCGGCGTGACCAGCGCGCAGGAACTGGCCGAGGTGACGGTCGCGGTCGGCCTCGCGCAGAACATGGCCGCCTTGCGTGCGCTCGCCACCGAGGGCATCCAGAAGGGGCACATGGCCCTCCACGCCCGCAACATCGCGATCGTCGCCGGGGCGGCGGGCGACGAGATCGGACAGGTCGCGGCGACGCTTGCGGCAGAGCACGACGTGCGCGTCGACCGTGCCCAGGAGCTGCTCGCGGCCCTCCGGAGAGAAGGCGCCTGAAGCCGCCATGACCGACTCCGCCGCCGCGACCGAAGTCCACCGCCCACCGCTGCTGCGGCGTCTCCTGCGCAGCCAGGAGGGCATCGTGCTGACCCTCGCCGTGCTCGCCTTCGCCGGCTTCGCGCTGCTGCTGCCGGGCTTCCTCAGCACCGGCAACCTGCTGGCGCTCGTCCGCAGCGTGTCGATCCTCGGCATCCTGTCGGTCGGCATGGCGGTCGTGGTCATTGCCCGCGGCATCGACGTCTCGATGATCGCGGTGATGGTGGTCTCGGTGTCGTGGGCCTTCGTCATCGCCCGCGCCGGCTATTCCTTCGAGCTGGCGCTCCTCATCGGCGCGGGCTTCGCGCTGGCCTGCGGCGTGATGATCGGGGCGCTGATCGCCTTCGGCGAGGTGCCGCCGATCTTCGCGACCCTCGCCGCGGGCTCGGTCATCTACGGCACGGGCCGGACCTTCTTCTTCACGCTCGAGATGCAGAACGTACCGCCGGATACCGACTGGTTCAGCCTGATCGGCCAGGGCAGCATCCTCGGCATTCCGATCACGATCATCGCCTTCGGCCTGTTCTGCCTCGTTTTCCAGCTCGTGCTCCGGCGGACCCGCTTCGGCTGGACCCTCTACGCCATGGGGAACAGCCCTGCGGCGGCCCGCGTCACCGGCTTCCCCGTCCGGCCGATGACCGTGTCGCTCTACGCGATCAGCGCCTTCGTCGCCTACCTCGCGGGCCTCATCCTCGCGGCCTCCGCCTCGGCGATCAATGCGCGGCTGTTCAACTCGACCATGATCTACGACATCCTGCTCGTCGTGGTGCTCGGCGGCATCGGCCTCAATGGCGGCCATGGCAGCGTCCGGAACGTGATCCTCGGCACGGTGTTCGTCGGGATCCTCCTCAACGCCATGACCATCATGAACATCAGCTACACGATCCAGAATCTCGTGAAAGGCGTGGTGCTGCTCCTCGCCATCGTCGTCGATTCGATCGTCAACCCCCGCGACGAGCAGACCTCGCAGCAGGGGGACCTCTGAGCTTTCGCCTGTTCGACTTCGTGCCAACCGGGAGGAAAAAGATGAGAATCGCAACTGGGGTGAAGGCGGCGTTCGCCGCAACCGTACTGCTCGCAGGCCTGTCGGCCGCCGTCGCACAGGACAAGGGGCTCGAGAATCCGCGGAGCTCGGCGTTCTTCTCCGAAATGCAGGACAAGAAGGTAGTCTTCGTGCCGCTCTCGATGGGCTTCGACCTGACCGAGGGCTGGGCGGCGCGGATGAAGAACCAGGCCGCGCGCCTCGGCTACAGCTTCGAGATCCGCGATCCCGCCTGGAGCACCGATGCCGGCACCAAGGCGATCCAGTCGCTGATCACCGAGCAGCCCGACCTGATGGTGATCCACAACCCCGACATCCAGTCCTACGCGCGGCTGCTCAGGCAGGCCCAGGCCGCCGGCATCAAGGTCGTCCAGATCAACCTCGAATCGAACACCACGACCGATTCCTATGTCGGCGCCGACTGGACCGAGATCGGCCGGAAGGCGGCCGAGGCCGTCGTCGAAAGGTGCGGAGCGGGCAAGGGAGTCTCGACCAAGGTCGCCATCGACACCGGCGTCCCGACCGCGGCCTCGGACATCTTCCAGCTCGACGGCATCTACAAGGTGCTCGACCAGCACCCGGAGATCGAGGTCGTGTCGCAGCAGGCGACCGAGTACAACGCGGAGAAGGCCCGCTCGATCATGGCGACCGTGCTCCAGCAGCACCCGGACCTCTGCGGCGCCATCGGCATCTGGGACAACCAGGACACCGGCACCGCCTCGGCGATCAAGGAAGCCGGCAAGAGCGACCAGGTGTTCCTCGTCACCTCCGGCGGCGGCAACAAGGTCGGCTGCGAGAACGTCGAGAAGGGGATGTTCAACCTCTATATCAGCTACAACGTCCCGCTCCAGGGCGATCTCCTCAACCAGGAGATCGCGCGGCTGCTCATGTCGGACGTCCCGGCGGGCGAGGTGCAGACCATGTACTTCAATCCGTTGACCCTGATCACCAGGGACAACGTCAACGACCGCAACTGCTGGGCCCTCGAAGAGATCCAGTAGGGGCCTTCGTGCCGATGGCGAGCGCCAGCCCGCTGACCCGGCTCCGCTACAGGTATCTCTCCGGCCGGCTGGTCGGGGAGATCCTGCAGAAGAGCTGGATCGACAGCGCCATTCCGGCTGTCGCCCTCGTGGTGACGGCGGCGGTCATGGCCGTGCTGATCCCGGGCGTCTTCAACGTCGCCTACCTCTCCGACCTATCGCGCCAGCTCGCCGAGTTCGGCTTGGTCGCACTCGGCCTGACCATCGTCATTCTCTCCGGCGGCATCGACCTCTCCGTCGGCTCGATCTTCGCGCTGTGCGTGCTCGCCGCGCTCACCGGCATGAATGTCCTGGGCCTGCCGTTCGGCGTCTCGCTCGCCATGGCGCTCGGCACCGGCTTTCTCTGCGGCCTGCTCAACGGCGCGCTGATCGGCTACCTGCGGCTGCGCGCCTTCATCACGACCCTGGTCACCCTCGTCATCTACCGCGCGATCTACGACATCATCTTCCCGCGGCTCGCCAGCGGCATTGTCGGCAACATGCCGGATTCTCTTCTCTGGGACTGGCTCGGCTTCGGCGATCTCGGCGGCCTCCCGGCCTCCTTCGTCCTCTTCGTCGTGCTGGCGCTGGCGATCCACGTCACGCTCTCGCGGCTCCGCCCCGGATGGCATCTGCGGGCCGTCGGCGGGGCGCGGAAGTCGGCCTACAATGCCGGCATCAACGTCAAGCTCGTCGTCTGCGGCGCCTATGTCGCATCGGGGCTGCTCACGGCGATCGCCGCATTCCTGTTCTCGGCCCGCCTGGGCAGCACCGGCGCCGACACCGGCATCGGCATGGAGATCACCGTGCTCACCGCCGTCGTGGTCGGCGGCGTTTCCCTCGGCGGCGGCCGCGGTTCGGTCGGCAACGCGATCATCGGCGCGGTCATCATCCTCATCCTGACCAACGGCCTCATCCGGCTCGGCTCACCCGGCTCGGTCAACCAGCTCCTCGTCGGCCTGATCCTCGTGGTCGCCGTCCTGTTCGATGCGAAGTGGGTCAAGAACCGCGCCAAGGTCCTGTCCAAGGTCTACGTTTCGCCGACCTATCTCGCATTGCCGGACCGCACCGCGCCGGACGCCGGCGCCTTCGCCCTCAACGACCGGCTCGGCGCCACCGAACTGATCGGTCTCGGGGACGTCGAGGGCCCGGAGGACGTGGTGCTCGACCGCGACGACAACCTCTATACCGGCACCCGCCACGGCACGATCGTCCGCTTCCTCGCACCCGACTACAAGCGGAGCGAGGTCTTCGCCCGCATCGGCGGCCACCCGCTCGGCCTCGCCTTCGCCCCGGACGGCGACCTCTATACCTGCGTCGGCGGCATGGGCGTCTACAGGGTCGGTCCCGACGGCACTGTCTCCAAGGTGACCGACGAGACCAACCGGAGCTGGTTCTCCGTCGTCAACGATGCCCGGCTGCGCCTCCCCGACGACCTCGACATCGCGCCGGACGGCCGCATCTTCTTCAGCGAGGCCACCATCCGCTACGAGATGGCCGACTGGGTGGTGGACGCCCTCGAGGGCCGCGGCAACGGCCGCCTGATCTGCTTCGATCCGGCGACCGGCCGGACGCGGACGGTGCTTCGGCACCTCGTGTTTCCCAACGGGATCACCATCTGCCGGGACGGCCGGTCGCTCCTCTTCGCCGAGACCTGGGCCTGCCGCATCTCGCGCTACTGGTTCGACGGGCCGAGGAAGGGAACGGTCGAGGTCGTGATCGCCGACCTGCCGGGCTATCCCGACAACATCAACCTCGGCTCCGACGGCACCTACTGGGTGGCGCTGCTCGGCCTGCGCACGCCGACCTTCGACCTCGCCATGCGCAAGCCCGGCTTCCGCCGCCGGATGGCGCGCCGGCTCGCCGCCGACGAGTGGCTCTTTCCGAACATCAACCGGGGCTGCGTCGTCCGCATCACGGAAGACGGGACGGTGCGGGACGTGCTGTGGGACAGGGCCGGCGAGAACCACCCCTCCATCACCTCGACCTGCGAGCACAAGGGCTGGCTCTATCTCGGCGGCGTCTCCAACAACCGCATCGGCCGCGTCCGACTGGAGGACGCTGACGAGACCTGGACCGTGGCCGGCGCGCGCCAGGGAGCGGGACGATGAGCCTGCTGCACCGCCTGTTCGGCCGGGACGACGAGGACGGCGCGCGCGTGCCGGCGATGGACGGGGTGTTCAAGCCCAACGCGCTCCTCGACGGGGCCCGGCGGGTCGTCGCCC
>JAEZEN010000463.1 GCA_023433185.1 Pseudomonadota bacterium
TCCGTCGAGCGCGCGCAGGACGTGGTCGACACCGCCCGGCGGACGGGGAGGAAGCTCGTCGTCGGCTACATTCTCCGCCAGCATCCGTCCTGGGTGAAGTTCATCGAGATCGCGCGCGAACTCGGGACGCCACTCGTCTTCCGCATGAACCTCAACCAGCAGTCCAATGGCGAGACCTGGGCCTGGCACAAGCGGCTCATGGATTCCTTCCCGCCGATCGTCGATTGCGGTGTCCACTATGTCGACGTGATGTGCCAGATGACCAGGGCGAAGCCGGTTCGGGTCCAGGCGATGGGCGCGCGGCTGACCGAAGAGGTGAAGGAATACAATTACGGTGTCCTCCAGGTCGGCTTCGACGACGGCTCGGTCGGCTGGTACGAGGCCGGCTGGGGGCCGATGATGAGCGAGACGGCGTTCTTCGTGAAGGACGTGATCGGCCCGAAGGGTTCGGTGTCCATCGTGATGGCGGAGAATGCCGGCGGCGTGAAGTCGGATGACATCAACGCCCATACCAAGACCAATCAGATCCTGCGCCACCATGCCGACATGTCGAAGCCCGACGAGCGCATCGACATGACCGACGAGCCGGACCATGATGCGCTCTGCGAGCGCGAGCAGCGCTACCTGGTGAGGGCGATCGACGAAAATGTCGACCTCGGCGACCACATGGACGACGCCGTGAAGAGCCTCCGCATCGTCATCGCCGCCGACCAATCGGTGAAGACCGGCGAGGTCGTGCGGCTCTGACGGCGCCTGCCGCCGTCAGCCACGCTCGGCCCGGAGGGCCTCGATCCGCGTGCGCAACTCGGTGAGGAAGGGGATGTTGCGGAACTGGTCGGGCTGCACGGCATCCCAGTAGACGCCGGCCGGCTGCGGCAGGTCCGCCTTCGTCTCGATCAGCTCGGTCTCCGTGGCGATCCAGTCGAGCGCGGAGTCGTGGGCGAGCATCGGCAGGCGGTCGTCGGCCACGACCTGCGTCGAATGCACCGTGGTGGCGATCGGGGTGGCGGGGGCCACCTTGCCGAGTTCGCGGAAGATGCCGAGCTCGAGGTCGGCGAAGCCGCCGCCCTTGCCGGTGCGGCCGCCGGCGCGGGTGACGCCAACGCAGCCGACGACCACGAAGTCGAGCGGCTCCATCTCCTCGAACGTCACCGGCTGCCCGGCGGAGAGGAAGCCCTGGGCGGTGGCGGCGGTCTCGAACTCGACGCCCTTCCTCCGCAGTTCCGCCGGGTCGAGGCGGATGAAGGGAAAGCCCTTGGTCAGCTCCGGCACCGGAGCATAGACGATCTTGCCGTCATGGAGGGCCCGGAGCCGGACCGGTATCTGCGGCGGGTCAGGGTTGGTCTTGACCACCCGCGCCGCCTTCCAGGCGGGCAGCTGGGCGAGGCGCCAGGCGGCGACATCGGCCCCGACGAAATTCGGAATCCGGCTGTCGACCGGCCCGACATTGACGTTCGCCGTCACCAGTCCCCGCCAGATGTCGGCCCGGATCCTGTCCTTGTCGGCGTTGCGGCCGGCCCAGCGTGCGTCCTTGTTCATCGGTTCCTCCTTCACGCCCACTGCATTGTGCATGCAAAGCGCGCACCAGGAGCCGGCACCGTTGACGTCAAACGCCCCGAGGGGCAGGAGCCGCCCTCAGGCGGCGAGGCGGTCGCCCTTGGCCTCGTCGAACATGCGGATCTTGTCGCGGTCGATGGCGATGCCGACCGGCGTGTCGGCAGGCACGTCATAGTTCTTGTCCATCTTAACCACGCACTGCCCCTTGCCGACCTCGACGGTGACGATCGTCTCGTTGCCGGTCAGTTCGCAGGCATAGACCAAGCCACGGATGTCGCCCTCCGCGGGCGCCACAATCCGGGCGTCCTCGGGGCGGAAGCCGAAGATCACGTTCTTCCGCGGGGCAAAGGCGCCGATCGGCACACGGCCCTCCGCGGTGACGAATGCGCCGTCGGCGATCTCGCCGGGGATGGTGTTCATCGGCGGCGAGCCGATGAAGCCGGCGACGAAGAGGTTGGCCGGGTTGTCGTAGATCTCCCGCGGCGTCGCGATCTGCTGGACGATCCCCGTGTTCATCACCGCGACGCGGTGGGCGAGCGTCATCGCCTCGATCTGGTCGTGGGTGACGTAGATGGTGGTGACGCCGAGATCGGCCTGGAGCCGCTTGAGCTCGGCGCGCATGTAGCTGCGCAGCTTGGCGTCGAGATTGGACAGCGGCTCGTCCATGAGGAACACGCTGGGCCGGCGCACGATGGCGCGGGCCAGCGCGACCCGCTGGCGCTGTCCGCCCGAGAGCTGGCGCGGATAGCGGTCGAGATAGTCCTCGAGGTGGACCTTGGTCGCCGCCTCCCGGATCTGGACCTGCTGCTCGGACTGCGAAACGCCCCGAAGCTTGAGCGGATAGCCGATGTTCTTCGCCACCGTCATGTGCGGATAAAGCGCGTAGGACTGGAACACCATCGCCACGTCGCGGTACTTCGGCAGAACGTTGGTGACGTCGCGCGGCCCGATCGCGATCTGCCCCGAGGTCACGGATTCGAGTCCCGCCACCATGCGCAGCGCGGTCGTCTTGCCGCAACCCGACGGCCCGAGCAGGACGAGAAACTCGCCTTCCTCGACATCGAGGTTGATGCCCTTCACCACCTCGACCTGGCCGAACGACTTGAAGACGTTGGAAAGCGTGACGCGCATTACGATCAGCCTTTGACCGCGCCGACCAGGAGGCCGCGCGCGATGTGCTTCTGAAGGAGGGTGGCGATGACGACCACGGGTGCAATCATCACCACGATGAGAACCGACATGTTCCACCATTGCGGCCCGCGGGTCGTGTTCTGGGCGGAGACCAGAACCGGCATCGTCTGGGCATTGGCGTTGGTGAGGAAGAGGGCGAGGAGGTACTCGTTCCAGGCGAGGATGAGGATGAGCAGGAACGTCGCGACCAGCCCCGAGCGGACGAGCGGCAGCGCGATGGTGAAGAATACGCGGAGCTTGGAAGCGCCGTCGATCTCGGCGCTCTCCTCGAGGTCGAGCGGGATCGCGGCGAAGAAGTCGCGGGTGAGCCAGACGACGATCGGCAGGTTGACCGCGGCGTAGGTGGCGATCAGCGCCACCTGCGTGTCGAGAAGGCGGAGCTGCTGGAACATCACGTAGATCGGCAGCACGGCCACGATCGGCGGCATGATGCGGTTGGAGATGATCCAGAATTCGACGTCGCTGTTGCCGAGCGCGAGCTTCATCCGCCGGCCGACAGTGAACAGCGCGAGGACGAAGAGCGCGACCGCGACGGCCAGCGCGATCTGCCACGGCACCCGGAACGTCACCACCGCGACGATGACGCCGACGAGGAGGATGAGGA
>JAEZEN010000600.1 GCA_023433185.1 Pseudomonadota bacterium
CCCCCCCCGCCCCCCCCCCCCCCGACGCGCCAACTCCAATCCGGGACCCTACCCGCCGTGCCCGACACCGCACCCGAGCGTGTCCTCGTTGCCCGGATCGGGGCAGCGCACGGCATCAGGGGCGAGGTTCGGGTCAAGGCCTTCACCGCCGACCCGGCGTCGATCGGCGCCTATGGCCCGCTGGAGGCGGCCGACGGGCGCCGGTTCGAGGTCGCGGGACTCCGCCCCGCCGCCGGCCCGGTCACGGACATGCTGGTCGTCCGCTTCAAGGGTATTGCCGACCGCAATGCCGCCGAGACCCTGAACGGCCTCGAGCTCACCGTCCCCCGCGACCGGCTGCCGCCGGCCGGCGAGGACGAGTACTATCATGCCGATCTCATCGGCCTCGTCGCCGTCACGCCGGCCGGCGTGGAAATCGGCACCGTGATCGGCGGGCAGAACTACGGCGCCGGCGATCTTCTGGAAGTCGCGCCGCGGCGGGGTGAAACGCTGCTCGTCCCCTTCACCCGGGCGATCGTGCCGGAGGTCGACGTGGCCGGCCGCCGGCTGGTCGTGGATCCCCCGGACGGCCTGCTGCCAGAACCCGGGGACGCGGCACCGTGACCTTCCGCGCCACCGTGCTGACCCTGTTCCCGGAGATGTTTCCCGGTCCGCTGGGCGTGAGCCTCGCCGGCCGGGCGCTCGCCGAGGGGCGCTGGTCGCTGGAGGCGCGCGACATCCGTGCCTCCGCTACCGGCCGCCATCGCCCGGTCGACGACAGCCCGGCCGGAGGCGGGCCGGGCATGGTGCTCCGCGCCGACGTGCTGGCCGCCGCGATCGACGCCGCCGCGCCCGAGGGCGACACCCGGCCTCGCCTCCTGATGAGCCCGCGCGGCGTGCCCCTGAGCCAGGCCAGGGTCCGCGACCTCGCCGGCGGCGATGGTGTGCTGATCGTCGCCGGCCGCTTCGAAGGCGTGGACGAGCGGGTGATCGCGGCCCGGCGCCTCGAGGAGGTGTCGCTCGGCGACTATATTCTGTCCGGCGGCGAGATCGCCGCGCTGGCGGTCCTCGATGCGGCGGTCCGGCTCCTTCCCGGCGTCATGGGGAACGCCACCTCGGCAACGAGCGAGAGCTTCGCCGAGGGGCTCCTCGAATACCCGCAATATACCCGGCCGCAGATCTTCGAGGGGGAGGCCATCCCGGAGGTGCTGCTGTCGGGCGATCACGGCCGGATCGCGCGCTGGCGCCACGAGCAGGCCCTCCGGATCACCCGTGCGCGGCGGCCGGACATGATCGCCGCAGCCGGGACCGAAAACGCGCAGATGCCGCCATCGAAACGTCGGGGGGGAATCGACAAAGGCGAGCGTTTGGAGTAGGGAACCACTCGAATTTCAGCCAAAGGTGCGCTGGTCTGTGCGGGGAGCCCCGGCTCCGCCGCTCCGGGACGTGCCCTCGGTGACAGAAAGGTCAATGAAATGAACATCATCGAGCAGCTTGAAAAAGAGCAGGCCGAGACCATCAACCAGCAGCGGACGATCCCGGATTTCGCGCCCGGCGATACGGTTCGCGTCAACGTCAAGGTCACGGAAGGCACCCGCAGCCGCGTCCAGGCCTATGAGGGCGTCTGCATCGCGCGCTCCGGCGGTGGCCTCAACCAGAGCTTCACGGTCCGCAAGATCTCCTATGGCGAGGGTGTGGAGCGCGTGTTCCCGGTCTATTCGCCGGCCATCGACTCGGTCGATGTGGTGCGCCGCGGCAAGGTGCGCCGGGCGAAGCTCTATTACCTCCGCGGGCGCACCGGCAAGTCGGCCCGCATCGCCGAGAAGCAGGACCGTTCGCGCCTCGCCTCGCAGGCCGCCGAGTAGTCCCCTGCCCGGCGGCCCGAGGCCGCCGGAACGCTCCACGCTTGGCGCGTCCCGCCGCCCGTGATTGTATCGCGGGCGGATGGAGACCCATGCCCACCTATATCGAAGCCAACCGGGCGAACTGGGACGAGCGCGCCGACGTCCATATCGGGGACACGACCGGCGCCTATTCCATCGCGCCCTTCCTCGCCGGCGAAGACGTGCTGTCGCCGATCGAGGCGGAGGAGATCGGCAGCGTCGCCGGCCTCGACGTCCTCCACCTCCAATGCCACATCGGCCTCGACACGCTGTGCCTCGCCCGGCGCGGCGCCCGAGTGACCGGCCTCGATTTCTCCGAGAACGCCCTTCGCCATGCCGCCGCGCTCGCCGTCCGGACCGGGCTCGAGGCGCGCTTCGTCCTCGGCGACGTCTACCAAGCGCGCGAGCGGGTCGGCGGGACCTTCGACCTCGTCTACACCACCTGGGGCACCATCTGCTGGCTCCCCGACATCCGCCTGTGGGGCGCGACCGTGGCCGCCCTGCTCCGCCCCGGCGGACGGCTCTACTTCGCCGACACCCATCCGATGATCCAGCCGCTCGAGGAGGTCAACGACCAGCTCGTTCCGACCTTCGGCTACCGCACGCCGACCGGCCTGCCGCTGGTCTTCGACGCCAACCAGACCTATGCGGGCGACGCGCGCCAGTTCCTCAACACCGACAATTTCGAGTGGATTCACCCGCTGTCGGACATCCTGATGGCGCTCATCGATGCCGGACTCGTGGTCGAGCGCTTCGCCGAGCACGAGGCCCTTCCCTGGCAGATGTTTCCCATGATGACCCGCGACAAGGACCGCATGTGGCGATTGCCCGTCGGCCATCCGCGCCTGCCGCTCAGCATCTCGATCGCTGCCCGGAAAGCAGGAAGCGCCGGTTAGCCCGCCGCGGCCTCGATCGCCTCCATGTCCTCGTCCGACAGGCCGAAGTGATGCCCGATCTCGTGGATGAGGACGTGGCTCACGACATGGCCGAGGGTCTCCTCGTGCTCGGCCCAGTAGTCGAGGATCGGGCGCCGGTAGAGCCAGATCATGTTGGGCATCTGGCCGGTCATGGGCGTCGCCGCGCCATGGGCGAGACCGACGCCCTGGAACAGGCCGAGGAGGCCGAACTCGGACTCGATCCCGAGGTCGTCGAGGACCTCGTCCTCGGGGAAATCGGCGACGCGGATGACGATCTCGCCGATCAGCTGCCGGAACTCGACCGGGAGGCTGTCATAGCCGACGCGGCCGAGGGCCTCGAAATCCTCGAGGCTCGGGGCCTGGGCGGAGGCCCAGTCACGGGCGGGGGGGCTCTCTTTGCTCATCTCGGCGCGTAGGTGAAGATCAGATAGAGGATGAGGAGGAGGAGGACAAGGAAGCCGACGGCGCGCCCGGTGCGGCGGGCCCAGATCTCGATCTTGTCGGGAGGCTCCGGCCGGTCCTTGTCGTCGGCCCCGCTCACGGCGTCACCGGGGTCGCGGCCATGACGATGTTGGTGCGGAGCAGCTTGTCGCGAAGGCCTTGGCGGAAGGCGAGTTCGAGCGCGATGCCGATGTCGCCGTGCCTGTCCAGCGTCTGGACGACGAAGTCACGGTCGAAGCCGAGATAGCGCGTCGGGCTGTGCACGGTCGCAGTCGCGCTCGCGGGGATGTTGGAGGAGACGCTGATCTCGCCGACGAAGCTCCCCGGGCCGCAGTCGCCCACCTTCCTGCCGTTCACCGAGATGTCGACCTCGCCGGAGACGATGAAGGCCAGCACCGGCGCGTTCTCCCCTTCACGGGTGAGCACGGTTCCCGGCTCGGCGGTGACCCAGCGGCCGGCCGCAATGAGCTTGCGCGCATCGGCCGCCTCGAGCGTCGGCACCGCCGTCTCGTAGAACGCGCGCTCGTCGGCGGTGAAGTGCGCGGCGCGATTGCGGTAGGCCAGGATGACGAGTTGGGTGACGTTTGTCAGCGTGAACACCAGTTCCCAGAAGGTGCCCACCGGGTCGTGCAGGAAGACCCCGTAGTAGACCGCCTGGAGCACGCCGGCGCCGATCGCGATGATGCGCAGCCACAGCATCCTCGTCATGATCATGGACAGGATGAGAAGCATATACCCCGCATGGCCGACCAATGCCGCCAGCGAGAAGACGGAGTCGAAAGTGAAATCCATGGGAGGGGTCCGTTGGTGACTGGGCTGGCGCGGGGGGCCTGCAAGAACCGTGCATGCAATCTAGTGAAGCGCGTCCGACATTTTTGACACAGGCTGGTACCGGCGGGGCTCGAACGCCTGCCCCGAGGTCGAACTCCGAGGCCCTACCAGTTCCTGGTCGTCCCGGCGATACCGGCACGTGCCCGGTCGCACCTTCAGACGGGTCGGAACGGGTCGGGATCGAACCGCTATCGTCGCGCCACGGGCACGGAGTAGGTCAGCCAGCCCCCGCTTTCGGCAAGGCGCTCGGCATAGTGGCGGGCGGTGGCCGGCTTCTCGGGCACCATCCAGCGAATCCGCTGCCAGCCACGCGCCTCGCCCTCGGCGACGAGGGCGTCGACCAGCGCCCTGCCCACATTCCGGCCGCGCGCGCCCTGCACCACGAACAGATCCTCGAGCTGTCCGGCCCGCATTCCGGTCATGGTGTCGGGAAGGTCGAAGAACACCGCATAGCCCACCAGCCTGCCATCGAGGCGTGCCCCGACGATCTCGGCGGTGCGGTCCTTGAGCAGAAGCTCGGCGTAGTACTCGTCGGGCGCTCGCGGCGCCCCGCGCTTGCGGTCCTGAACGCTCGCCGCGATCAGCGGCGCGAGTTCACGAGCATCCTTCAAAGTCAGCTTCGCAACAGCCATATCGGTCATGGTCGCCAAGGTCCACGGCGGCGCCCTTCCGGTCAAGGGCCGGGATCGGCGCTTGCCTGTGACCTCTCCGCCACAATTGGCGGAAGCAGAAATCGCGAAAATGCCCCAATTATTTCACGATCAGACCCTTACAGAGTCGCTTTCCTGAACTTATATGTCCTCATGTAACGAAGCGTGAAGCGTTGAGGGAACGAACCTCGTGTGATGGCGTTCACTGCAAGAAGCGCAAGCACACGGC
>JAEZEN010000605.1 GCA_023433185.1 Pseudomonadota bacterium
GCGGAGCGCGATGAGCCCGGCCAGCGTCTCGCGCGGCCAGAGCGGGCCGGAGGCGCAGTCGCCGAGATTGACGATCTGGTCGACGCTCCGCCCGGCGAGGTCGTCGAGCACCGCCTCCAGTGCCGGCAGGTTGCCGTGGATGTCGGAAAGGACCGCAAGCCGCATGATGGTGGGATACCTGTCGCAGTCTCGGGGCGGGACCAGCCCCCGGGCAGTTATGCGAAGGGCCGGTTAGTGAAGCGTGTATGGCGGGACTGCGACGGCGGGGCAAGCAGCGCGCCCCCCGCATCCGCATGCCACACCTGCCCTTGCCATGCCGCTCACGCGGGGCCATGCGCCCAGGCCATGGCAGCCCTGACGTCTTGTCGATTGTGCGGCGCACAATGAAACCCGACATTGGAACAGTCCACAAGGAGACTGCCATGTTCAATCTGCTCAGCCGCTATCGCCGCGAACGCGCCGGGCGCGAACTCTTCGCCCGGGCCCGGCTCGAATCCGACCCGCTGTCGCACCCGGAACTGCGGAACCTGAGCCCGCGCGACCTCGCCGACATCGCCTACCGCGTTGGACGGAGCTGACCGCGCCGCCTATGCGGCGGGAATTGCGGAAAAATAGCCTGGCGGGACGGAGTCGGGGACCAGAACCCGGAGCCCCGTACCAGCGATGCGGTCAGAGTCCGTGTGTGATGCGTTCGCGCACGATCGGCCCGGCCGCGGGTTGCGGCATCGGGCTGGTTCGGACCGCGGAACGGATCATCTCCGCCGCCGCGTTGTCGCCGTCCTCGGGTCCGGCGGGCAAGAACCTTGTCGCGAAACCCGAGTGTTTCCCGGTCGGCGTCTCCGGACGACCCCGGCAACCTACCCCCCGAACATCGCCTCGGTCTCGCGCATCTCGTCGCGGATCCACGTCTTGAAGTCGCGCACCCGGCGCGGCTCGCGGCGGGTCGACGAGGTGACGAGCCAGTAGCCGAGGCCGGTCGCCGCCCTGCCCGGGAAGGGCGCGACGAGCGTCCCGGCCCGGAGCGCGTCGGCGGCGAGCGTCTGCCAGGCGAGCAGCGCGCCCTGCCCCGCGATCGCGGCGTCGAGGGCGAGGGCGGCGTCGGTGAAGCTGTGCCCCTCCGGCAGGGCCGCCGCATCGAGCCCCAGCGGGGCGAGCCACATGTCCCAGGTCAGCGTCGAATTGGCGTCCCGCACGATCGGCACGCGATAGAGGTCGCGCGGTTCGGCGAGGCGCGGCGCGAGCTGCGGCGCGCAGACCGGGAAGATCTCCTGGGCGAGCAGGAACTCCGTCCGTACCCCGGGCCAGTTGCCGTCGCCGACGCGGATCGCGAGGTCGATGTCGGAGGCGTCGGGATCGACCATCGCCACCGAGGCGTCGAGCCGCACCGTCACGCCGGGGTGGCGGCGCGACCAGCGCGTGAGCCGCGGCACCAGCCACTTCGCCGCGAAGACCGGCGCCACCGAGATGGTGAGCACGTCGTCCGGGTGCCGCCGCGCCGAGGACACCGCCGTGTCGAGCGCCTGGAAGGCGGCGGTGAGCTGCGGCAGCAGCGTTTCGCCGAAGGCGGTGGGCGCGAGGCCGCGGCTCCGCCGCTCGAAGACCGGCCGGCCGAGCTGCGCCTCGCACTTGATCACCTGCTGGCTGACGGCGCCGAGGCTGACGCCCAGCTCGCTCGCCGCCGCCGCGAGGCTGCCCAGCCGTCCCGCGGCCTCGACCGCGCGCAGCCCGTTGAGGCCGACATTTCGGTTCTTCATGGAGATTATCTATAGCATTGTCGAGGCAAACTCCATTGTGGCAGCGCCGACTTGCGGCGAAATCCTCCGGGGAGAACCGAGCCATGGAGGAGAAGATGATCAAGCATCTCTGGAACCGCCGCCGCCGGATCGCCCTCCGCGACCTCTATGACCACGCCCGGATCGCCTGCGATCCGCTGTGGCATCCGGTGCTGCGGGCGATGAGCGCGGCGGAGCTCTCCGACATCCCGTTCCCCCGCCCGGCGCCGGGCGCGCCCGGCCCGGGCCGGCGGTCCTGACACCCGCTGTCATCCGGCACTTCTACGCAGGATGCCGCAAGCCGGCGGCGCCGCTATGATCGCGCCTTCGGTCGGAGTGAAGGGTGGCATCATGATCCGGGTCGGCATCGGCGGTTGGAACTACGAGCCGTGGAAGGGGACCTTCTACCCCAAGGGGCTCAAGGCGGCGGACGAACTGCGCTATGCCGGCGAGCACCTGACCACGATAGAGATCAACGGCACCTTCTACCGCACGCAGTCCGAGGCCTCCTTCGCCAGGTGGCGCGACGAGACGCCGGACGACTTCGTCTTCTCGGTCAAGGGCCACCGTGCGGTGGTCAACAAGAAGGTCCTCGCCGAGGCCGGCGAGGCGATCGCGTGGTTCTATGCCAGCGGCATCCTGGCGCTCGGCGACAAGCTCGGCCCGGTGCTCTGGCAGTTCGCCCCGCACAAGAAGTTCGATGCCGACTTCGCCGCCTTCCTCGACCTCCTGCCGCGCGAGAAGGCGGGGCGGGAACTGCGCCACGTCGTCGAGGTGCGGAGCAAGACGTTCCTCGTGCCGGAGTTCGTCGACCTCGCCCGGGAGCACGGGGTGGCCGTGGTCTATGCCGATTCCGACGACTACCCGGCGATCGCCGACGTTACCGCGCCCTTCGTCTATCTCCGTCTCCAGCGGACCGCCGAGGAGATCGAGACGGGCTATTCCGACGCCGACCTCGACCGCTGGGCGGAACGCACCCGGACATTCGCCGCCGGCGGCACGCCGGCCGACCTCGCCTGCCACCATCCGCAGGCGGCTGCGCCGCAGCCCCGGGACGTCTATGCCTACATGATCGCCGGCGCCAAGGTCCGCGCGCCGGCCGCCGCCATGGCCCTGATCGAGCGCGTCGGGTAGCCGGCCCGGCGCCATCACGGCGGTTATCCGGGTGATTCCAAGCGTGACCTCGGGGCCGCATTGGCGCCTCATTCCCCCCGAAGAACGGCCGGGTCGTTTCGTCGTCGTGACGGCGGCACGGCACTTGGGGCCGGGGGGACGCATCTCTCCTTGCTTTTTCGGGAGTGCGGTTCTCACGGACGGGAATAGAAAAGAGTGGGGTTCTTGAAGACGCGCCGAAGCGCGCTTGGAATGGCCGCCCTCGCAGTTGTGGCGATGGCCGGTTTGTCGATCGAGGCGAATGCCGCAAGTCAGTGCGGCAAGGCTTCGTGGTACAGCATGGGTACCAAGACCGCGAACGGCGAGAGAATGAACGCCTCCGCCATGGCCGCGGCGCACCGGAGCCTCCCCTTCGGGACGCGGGTCAAGGTGGAGAATCTCTCGAACGGCAAGTCGGTGGTCGTGCGCATCAACGATCGCGGGCCGTTCATCGGCGGTCGGGTGATCGATCTCACCCGCGGTGCGGCCGAGCAGATCGGCATGGTCAAGTCCGGCGTCGCCCGGGTGAAGGTCACGGTCGTCGGCGGCAGCGCCAAGCTCTCGTCGAACTGTACGTGATGCGCGAGTTCATGCTCGGCGAGTGACTTCGGGGCGCGACCGAGCGCAAGCGTCCCGGGTGACGCGGTTCTACCGCGATGCCCGGGACGAGTTCCCGGCCATCTTGAACAGCGACAGCCCGGCGACCTTGCCGTATTCGGAGCGGTCGAAGGCCCGCTGGCGGCCCTCGCAGGCCCGCTTCTCGACCTCGAGCAGCCTTCGCACCGCGGCATCGAGCGCCCCGCAGCTCGCGGCGGAAAGCCGCTCCGCCTTGGCCACGAAGGCGTTGCCGCACTGGACGTAGATGCGGCGGTGGCCTTCCTCGTGCTGCCGGGCGAAGGCGACGAAGCTGTTCCACGCCGTGCGCGTCCCGCCATCCAGCGCGCTGCGGGCGCGCGGTATCGTCACGGCGAAATTGATGTTGAGCGTCACCCTGGTGGGACGGCACGTCCCGCCACTCTGCTTGCTCGCGACGTTGAGCGAATAGCTCGGCCGGATGTTGGCGACCGCGTCGCCGTTCGAGCCGCGGAACGGATTGGATCGCATGTAGCCGACCAGCGTCCGCGCCGAGGTTCCTCCGACGGTGTAGTACTGGGTCCGCGTCGACGTCTTGACCTCGGCGGCGGCAGCGAGGTGGAGGCCGACGGCGATGCCGGTTGCAAGGGTCGTCCGGCCCGCCCAACGCACGATGCCCGTTCTTGTCGGCATGTGATCCCCCGTCGCTGCACGGCCAGTCTATCCTCAATTCCGCCGATGGAAACCCTCATTCCTTCTGCCCGAACGGCGAGATGGCGGCGCCGAGGGCCGTGCGGTCGAACGCGGCGGTCTTGACGAGGGCGGTCACCGCCAGGCCCGGCACGAGGCCGAGCGCCGCCGCCGCGTCGCGCGTGACGCTGGCGATCAGTACCGTCCCGGCGGCGTCGAGCGTCACTTCGACCATGGGGGCCTCGACCGGGGCGAGCGCCGTCACGGTCGCGGCCAGCCGGTTGCGGATCGACAGGCGCCCCGGATCGCCGACGGCGATCGCCACGTCGCGGGCGCGGATCCGGAGTCGCACGGCCCGCCCCGTTTCGAATCGGTGGCCCGGCACCGACAGTCGGCCGGCCGGATGGTCGAGCACCGTCACGTCCGGGTCGGCAGAGGCGGCGACGATCGCCGTCAGCACGGTGCTCGCCTCGGCCTGCCCGGTATAGGGCCTCAGGTCCGCCCGGGCGAGGATGTCGTCGACCGGCCCGGCCGCCACCGCTTTGCCGTCTGCGAGCACGACCATCGTGTCGGCGATGCGCACGACCTCTTCGAGCGAATGGCTGACATAGACGACGGGAAGCCGCATCTCGTCGCGCAGCCGCTCGATATAGGGCAGCAGCTCGGCCTTCCGCGCTTCGTCCAGGGCGGCGAGCGGTTCGTCGAGGAGGAGCAGGCGCGGGCTGGCGAGCAGCGCGCGGCCGAGCGCGACGCGCTGCTTCTCGCCTCCGGACAGGCCTGACGGGCGCCGCGACAGCAGATGGCCGATGCCGAGCAGGTCGACGGTGGCCTCCAGGGACCCCCAGCGGCTGCCGCGGGCGAGGAGCCTCCGGCCATAGAGAAGGTTCGAGCGGACGCTCAGGTGCGGGAACAGGCGTCCCTCCTGGAACACGTAGCCGATCCGCCGACGGTGCGCCGGCACCCGGATGCCGCGCGCCGTGTCGACCAGTGTCTCGCCGTCGACGACGATCCGCCCGGCGTCGGGCCGGGCG
>JAEZEN010000636.1 GCA_023433185.1 Pseudomonadota bacterium
CCGGCAGCCACCCGGCTGCCCGGCGCGGCGCGGAGTTCCGGCGATGTCCGACGAGATCGTCCTCAAGATAACCAACATCAGCAAGTCGTTCGGCGCGATCCAGGCGCTCCGCGGCGTCGACTTCGAGCTGCGCCGCGGCGAGGTCCACGCCATCGCCGGCGAGAACGGCGCGGGGAAGTCGACGCTGATGAACATCATCGACGGCATCCTGAGGCCCGACAGCGGCGAAATCCTCATCAACGGCGAACCGGTCGAGATCGGCTCGCCGGCCCGGGCGCAGGAGCTCGGCATCGGCTTCGTCCATCAGGAGATCGCGCTCTGCCCCCACGTGACGGTCGCAGAGAACATCTTCATGGCCGAGATCAATACCAGCCGGAAGTGGTTCATGAACTATCCGGACCTCTATGCCCGGGCACGCACAGCGCTCGCCCAGCTCAGTCCGATCGACCCCACCGTTCTCGTCCGCACGCTCTCGATCTCCCAGCAGCAGCTGGTCGAGATCGCCAAGGCGCTGACGCTCGACTGCCGCATCCTGATCCTCGACGAGCCCACCGCTGCGCTCACCGACCGCGAGGCGCGGGTGCTGTTCGCCATCATGCGCAAGCTCGCCGCCCGCGGCATCTCGATCATCTACATCTCTCACCGCATGGTCGAGATCTTCGACAATTGCGACCGGGTCTCGATCTTCCGCGACGGGCGCCGCGTCGCCACCGCGGAGGTCGCCGAGATCAACCCGGACTACATCGTCAACAACATGGTCGGCCGGGTCATCGGCAAGCTCTACCCGCCGAAGCAGAGCGTGGCGGAGCGGCAGGACGGCGCGCTGATGACGGTGCGGGGCCTCACCGACCGCCGCCGGTTCCGCGACGTCTCCTTCGATCTGCGGAGGGGCGAGATCCTCGGCATCGCCGGCCTGATCGGCGCCGGCCGCAGCGAGATCGTCAAGGGCATCTGCGGCCTCCAGGACGGCACGACCGGCGCGGTGACCATCGACGGCAAACCGTTCCCGATCCGCAGCTACCGCGACAGCATCGACGCTGGCGTCGTCTACCTCTCGGAGGATCGCAAGGGCGACGGCGTCTTCCTCGACCTATCGATCGCCGCCAACGTCGCGGCGATCGACCTCCGCCAGGTGTCGACGCCGTGGGGCACCATCGACGGCGAGAAGGAGGCGGAGCAGGCCAATCGCCTCGGCGACCGTCTCGGCCTGAAGCGCGGCGGCATCCAGGACCCGGTGTCCTCGCTCTCGGGCGGCAACCAGCAGAAGGTGGCGATCGCCAAGATGCTGTCGGTCAACCCGCGGGTCATCTTCCTCGACGAGCCCACCCGGGGCGTCGACGTCGGCGCCAAGGCCGAGATCCATCGCATCCTCCGCGACCTCGCGCGCGACGGCGTGGGAATCGTCGTGGTCTCGTCCGAACTGCCCGAGCTGATCGGTCTCTGCGACCGCGTGCTCGTGGTCCGCGAGGGCGAGATCAGCGGCACGGTCGAGGGCGATGACCTGACCGAG
Organism: Pseudomonadota bacterium; assembly: GCA_023433185.1. The sequence goes on from JAEZEN010000636.1 coordinate 1,511, forward strand.
GAGGCGATCATGCGGCTGGCCTCCTTCACCGGGGCTGGGGAGCCGCCCGAGCAGCACGGCAATCCGGAGACACTCCATTGAGCGAAGCGGCGCGCCCATTCGACGACGATCCGGCCGCGCGCGCGGCCCGGGGCGGAACGGCGATCGGCCGGCTCCTGCGGGCCCGCGAGGGCGGCCTCGTGCTGATCATCCTCCTCCTCTTCATGGTGATGAGCGTCGCCTCGCCCTACTTCCTCACCTGGGAGAACATGCGGGCGATGACGATGGCCTTCGCCGTCGAGGGTATCGTCGTGGTCGGCATGACCATCCTCCTCATCTCGGGCGGCATCGACCTGTCGGTCGGCTCGGTCGTCGCCTTCGCGATGGTGCTCGCCGGCTGGCTGTTCCTCTCCGGCGTCGACCCCTGGGTGGCCTCGGGCATGGCGATCCTCGCCTCCGCCGGCATCGGCGCGGCGATGGGCTTCTGCGTGACGCGCATCGGCCTCCATCACTTCATCGTGTCGCTCGCCTTCATGGTGATCGCCCGCGGCGCCTGCCTGCTCCTCACCGGCGGACGGCCGCTCGGCCTGTTCACCCTGCCGCCGGAGTTCAAGTTCATCGGCCAGGGGTCGATCGGCGTCATCCCCTTCGTCATCATCATCTTCGTGGTCTTCGTCATCGTCTTCGACTTCCTGCTCCGCCGCTCGACCGCCTTCCGCAAGGTCTTCTACACGGGCAGCAACGAGAAGGCGGCGGCCTATTCCGGCATCCGCACCAAGCGGGTGATCTTCTTCACCACGGTGCTGTGCTCGACCCTCGCCGGGGTCGCCGGCATCATCTACATGGCCCGCTTCGGTTCGGCCCAGCCGACCTTCGGCATCGGCATGGAACTCAACGTCATCGCCGCGGCGGTGATCGGCGGCGCCAGCCTCTCGGGCGGCCAGGGGTCCGTCTACGGCGCGATCCTCGGAGCGATCCTGCTCTCGGTCGTATCGAGCTCGCTCGCCCTCCTCGACGTATCGGTCTACTGGCAGGACATCATCCGCGGTTCGATCCTGCTCGCCGCGGTCTCGTTCGACCACTACCTTCACCGCCACAAGACGAGGTGAGGGCGACATGCGAATCTCGAACGACTTCCAGCGCTACGAATCGGCGCGCCAGATCTACAGCGTGCTGGTGATGCACTTCCAGGAGGGCATCACCCAGGCCGAGATCGCGAAGATCACAAAGCTCTCGCACGCCAAGGTCAACCGGCTGATCAAGCAGGGGCGCGAGATGGGCATGGTCGAAATCACCATCCGCAGCCAGTACCAGGCCCTGTTCGACCTCGAGGCGCGGTTCCGCGAGGCGACCGGCCTCGAGACGGCGCGGATCACGCCGACGGCCTCGCCCAACCCGCATACCATCCTGCACCAGGTCGGGGCAGCGGCGGCGAGCCTCCTGCTCGAGCGGCTGCAGGACGGCGACACCGTCGCCATCACCGGCGGCAAGGGCGTGAGCGCCGTCGTCGAGATGCTGAAGCCGGATCGCAGCTTCTCGGTCGAGGTGGTGCCGGCAACCGGCTGCGTGCAGGGCAAGCACTATACCGACGTCAACCACGTCGCCACGCAGATGGCCGACAAGCTCGGCGGATCGGCCTTCCTGATCCACGCGCCGCTGTTTGCCGACAGCACCGCCGAAAAGGCGATGCTGATGAACATGAAGTCGGTCACCGACGTGTTCGACCGGGCCCGCAAGGCGCGGATCGCCGTGCTCGGCATCGGATCGATCCTCTCCGGCGATTCGAGCTACTACGACCTCCACCCGGATTCGCGCAGCGACCGCGCCGAGATCGAGAAGGCCGGCGCCGCGGGCGAGCTGCTCGCCCACCTGATC